>JAGNKX010000011.1:102799-201257 GCA_017999915.1 Spirochaetota bacterium | reverse complement strand
CAATAATTTTCCAGTTTTCATAATACCAAAGTTTTTTTGAATCAGGTTGTAATATTAGAACAAAGCATTTATAAGTTTTATCTAACCAGCCCATTTTATTCCTTTATTTTGCAATGTCGCCCAACATCTCAAACATGGCCGACGCCCGCGAAGCGGGTGTGCCGAGCGCCCCGCCGGTGAGGAGCGCTCTATAACTCCCCAAACACGCGACGAATCCGGCGGGATAAGCGCGAGCGCCGAGCACCGCAGGGGCACAGCCCCGAGGAGCGCAGCGGCCATGTTTTGTTGGGCGCCCGTTTTCGCAAGGCCCTTAAACAGATTACCATTCAATGATGGCGAAAGCCCAAAACACTGTTGAACGGGACGTCTAAAAAAGTGTACTTATAGCCATCCTAAATATTTTGCGATAACATAAATAAAAATAATATTCTTACAGAATGATTTATTCCAAAAAACTTACTGTCAATTCACACTTTAAAGAAAACCCTACATAATAAAGCCCATGATTCAGGCGAAAATGGCGCCTAACAAACCTTGGTTGAATTATTGTTAATGTAAAAAAGCATGATGTAGATGGAGCCAATGTCAACCGAAAAAAAAATTGGGGGAAAATAGGATAAATATTTTATAGTGCGATGGTATTGTTCGTATAACATATCAGAATGAAGAAATGGAGGAAACAGAGATGGGATCCCATAAGATTCTCGATATGTTGCTTAATACCTACTCTTACAAAAATGAGCCTCAATATATATCCAATAAAGATATATACGAATTCTTTCTCCAAAATAAAAAAATAATCAATTACAATGACTTTCTCATTATAAAAAATTACTTCTTTGAGAACCTGAAGGCCCCCCGGAAAGTCTTCTTTGAGCTTGATAAATGGTTTAAAGAATCAGGAAATGACGACCGGGTGTCGGTTATTGATGGGAAAAATATCCCGCGTCCGATATACCCCCGTCATTTCAATGAGTATAAAGAAGCCCTGAAGTTGAAGCGTTATTCTCAAAAAACCATTACAATGTATTGCGGGGCCCTTGGGGCCGTAAATCATTGGCTCCTATCCAATGGGTTTGGCCTCATTGATGATGCGTCGGACCATCAATTGCGGTCGTTTTTTCTCTATATGACCAATACGAAAAAAGCGTCCCTCTCCTCGATGCGCATTCACCGGTTTGCCATTTCCTATTATTTCAGACAGATTCTGGGAAGGGATGTGGATCTTTCTTTTGTTGAGGGATTGAGGGATTCCAAGCATCTGCCGGTCGTATTGACCCGCGAAGAGATACAGCGGATCCTCAATGTCATATATAATCTCAAGCACCGTACCATGGTGGCGCTGATGTATTCATCGGGCCTCCGGCTGTCTGAGCTTCTGAACCTGAGAGTGCGGGATGTCGGCCTTGAGGACCTGACCATTCATGTAAAGGAAGGGAAGGGCAGAAAGGACCGTATAACGATCTTTTCGGAAATAATCAGAGACGATGTGAGCCGCTTCATGCGGGGCAAGGAGCCGGATGAGTATCTTTTTCAATCAACGATAAAGGACGCCCGGGGTAAGTATTGCCGGCTTTCCGGCAGGACTGTGCAGAAAGTCCTTGAAGCGGCGCTGAAGCGCGCGGCCATAGCTAAAAAAGCCACGCCCCACGACCTGCGCCACAGCTTCGCCACGCATCTTCTCGAGAACGGCATCTCCATCCGCCACATCCAGCAGCTCCTGGGGCACAAGAACATAACCACGACGACTATATATACAAAGGTGTACAATCCCCGGCTGAAAGGGATCAAGAGTCCGCTGTGACAATTGTATTATAGTGCTGGAGAAAATTTGATATATCGCGGCCGCCTTGGCGGGCACGAGACCTGGCCCTTGACAGGTTTAACCTGGGCGAAGCCGAGGGCTCGATTCGACAGTTTAACGGCTCACTGCGGCGCCTTGGTAGCGTGGCCCCTTAAGCCCCGCGTCAGGGATGACGCGGGGATGCGATCGTCTGCAGGAGGCTGCATACGATCGCCGCATAGAGTAAGATTTTTTTAATGAAAAGGCCCAGCCTGTCGCGGCGCCTGAGCGACCGGTGTGAGTGGGAGCGCGAGGAGGCCATAGCCCCGGGTTTAAACCCGGGGCTATGGCCTCCTCGCACAATTGCCGAACAGCTCCCGGCCCGGGGTAAATGAAAATGATTATTCACGCGCCCCGCAGGGGCAATTAAAAACGATACCCTATGTTCGCCAGCACGAGGAACTTTCTCGACTCGCTTCCCCGCATCAGGGTTATCTCCACGGGCCCTATGATGGAATTGTAGCCCAGGGTCAGGCCGTACCCGTATTTGAGGTCGTTCTTCAGGTGATGTTTTATCGGAATGTAATAGCTGTAGTATTGCTCATATACGGTATTGTGCTCCCTGAACAGGTTGATAAATTTTTCCTTGACCCTGCCCACGCTGCCCCGGAGAATCAGGAAGAAATCCTTGTAGAACTCGATCTGGAATCCCACGTCCCCCACCAGCACGTTCTTGCCGTAGATCTGCATGAAATTGAGTCCCGTGAAGGGAAAGCACCCCGTGGTGTAGGTATTGAGGCCGCCGAAATAGTTTTCATATATGAAGGGGATGGTGCGACGATATATGCCCCAGTCGCCTTCTTTAAAATCATAGGCAACGTAGTACGGCTCCTTTGCCAGGATGAAGGCGCCCGTGAGCCCGAGGAACATGGCAAACCGCCTGTGGAAGGGTATGTATCCCTTCATCTTGACCGTGTATTTGTAAAAGTTCTTGTAGGTCGCGGTGTGCTTTATCATGCGCAGGTAATCGCTGAAGTATTTAACCTCGCCGTAGAACTGGTAGCCCGACGTGGGATAGAAGGTCTTGTCAAGGGTGTCGATCATCAGGTAGGCGTAGAGGTTCAGGCTCTCGATGTCCTTCTGGCTCGGGTCGCTTGGCGCCACATGGGCCGTTATGTTGGTGAAATCCTTCTGAACGCCGACGCCGATGGCGATATACTGGAGAATGACCGTCTGAACCACGAGGTCCGGGCCGTAGTTGTGGTACTTGTAGCTCGACAGGATGTCGCCCCCCTTGTACGTATTCATGGAATACTGGTCATAATGGAATTTCACGCCGAACCCGATCCCCGGCTTCCGCAGTCCCGTGTGAATGAAATAGGAAACCACCACGCCGGGGTACTGGCTCAGTCGGGCGTCGATGGATATCTTCGATCCCTTGCCCGCCAGGTTCCGGAGGGTCATGTTCAGCAATACGGAGGCGCTCATGTCCGAATCGTAGCTCAGGCCCACCTTGAGAAATATGCCTGACAGCTCGATGACACGGATGATGAGGGTCACGCCGTCTCCCCCGGCCGGCTCGATCTCGTAGGTGACCCGCTGGAAGAAGCCGCTCGCGTAGACCCGGTCTATGGCCTCGACCAGGGTATCGCCGGTGACCAGTGCGGGCGGCGTGAGGTTGAGCTTTCCCAGCACCAGGTTGCGCGATACGTGGTTGAGCCCCCTGATGTCTATGCCGGTGATCTTCAGCTTCTGCGTCACCTTGATGTCGGTCAGATCAAGCTTCCTTAATATCGAGATGGGAAAAGTCGGCGTTCGCAGGTCCTCCGGGTACCTGTTCTGCTGTTCCACCAGCGCCTCAAGCTCCGGGATCATGAGGCGGCCGGCCTCCTCGCCGACGGTGATCAGCTCCCGCCCCTTGTTGAAATCGCTCGAGCTGAAGCCCTTGATGTCGGGCATGATGAGGACATCGGCGAGGTTCCGCTCCTTTTTGGTCGATCGGTACCCGAGAAAGCTGATGGACTGGTCCATGATCTGGATGACCGATGTTATTTCATCTTTCTTGTACAGCGGGGCCCCGACGTCCACGGCGATGACGATATCTGCGCCCATGGCGAGGGCGTCTGATACCGGAAGATTCCTGATGACGCCGCCGTCGACCAGGAGATGGCCGTCGATCTCGATGGGAGTGAATATTGTCGGGATGGCCATGCTGGCGCGCATCGCCTCCGAAAGCGAGCCTTTCTTGAGCACGTAGGCCTCGCCGGTCACGATGTTGGTGCCGATGCAGCGGAACGGGATGGGGAGCTTGTCGAAATCGCTTATATCCTTTACGTGCTGGGTCAGCTGGGACATCATGGTGGTGAGCCGCTGTCCCCGCTTGAATCCCGTGGGGAGCATGATCCCCTTCTTCGCTATCTGGAAGGAGGTGATGTACTTGTCATGTTCCCCCTTTTCCTCTATGGAGGTGCTCCGGCGGGAGATCTCGTCGGCCAGCATCGCGTCCCAGTCCATGTTCAGGACCAGCTGCTCCAGCATGTCGGCGGTGTAGCCCGACGCGTAGAGCCCGCCCACGATGCTCCCCATGCTCGTGCCGGTGATGAAGTCGACCTGGAGCCCGGTCTTTTCGATGATCTTCAGGACTCCCACGTGGGCGATGCCCTTGGCGCCGCCCCCCGAGAGGACCAGGGCTATCTTCGGGCGCTTCTTGTAATGGCTGAATAGCTTGTTCTTGTCGATCTGGGCCGATGCTGACGCGCTGAATCCCGCCATGAGCCCGATAAGGAGGAGGGGGATCGTCGCCATGTATGTTTTTGATGTTTTACTCATTGGCCGGATCGTTGCTCCAGGGTAATAATCAAAATCTCAGGTGAAATATATATCATTACCGTGGTTTGTCGATAATTATTTTTTATCCTCACCCGCCTCACTTCCATTACATGGTTGTATCCTATCAGCTAAGATAATGCCCCCCCGACCCCCGGAGGGGGCGTGTATAACAGTACTCCAGTCTGCGTTAGGTATACCGCATAAATGAAATTTTGTGCATCTCTAAAATACTCGATAGAATGTCATAATAATTTGATTAATATAAGGGAACCTCGAAAAATCAAATTTGGATGTTCCCTTGTGGGCACTTTCAGTGTAAAAATTAGAATTTTTCAATGTTGATATATTGAAAATTCTAATTTTTAGAGGTGCCCATAATAAAGTTTCTTTTTTCCACAAGGAATTCTATCACTCACGCCCCCACTGGGGGACGGGGGGATATATAAGGTAAGTACTGGTCAGCCGTTAGCGAGGGTGCCCGGCGGGTTTTATCACCCCGTGAAATTCACCGAGGGAAACAGGACATAGGGCGCCAGCACGGAGCCGATCCGCTCGCGCTCGGCGCTCAGGACGATATCTCCGGCAAGGAGCCTGAACAGGTTGTCCGATATCATGCAGTCCTTGACGCGGCCCCTGATGGCACCGTTCTCGATGAGATAGGCGAGCTCCAGGTTCCCGGAAAAGTCGCCGGTCAGGGTGTTCGACTGGCCCAGGCCGATGAACTGCTCCACCAGGATGCCCCGGGAAACGCCGCGGATTATGCCTTCCCTGCCGTCGCGCCCCGGCTCTATGACGATGTTGCTGTAGGAGGGATAGGGGAGCGACGAATAGCCCCGGGCCCCGTTGCCGCCGGGGGTCAGGTTCAATTTCTGCGCGTATTTCAGGTCGGTGATGAAGTTCTCTATCCTGCCCCGGTCGACCAGGCGCTTGTCCCCGGCCGTGACCCCCTCGTCGTCAAAGGGATAACTGTAGGGCGAGCCGGGCACCTCCGGATCGTCGCGCACCGTCAGGGAGCTGTTGAAGAGCGCGGCGCCCCGCTTGTCCGCGAAGGGGGATATGCCCTTCCAGACCGCTTTCGCGTTCAGCCCGCCGGTCATGATGCCGATGACGCGGGCGAAGGCGCGGGGCGAAAGGATCACCGGGACCCGGCCGCTGCGGAGCTTCCGCGTCGACAGGGCCGCCTCGATCTTGCCGATGATCGCCGATCCGAGATTGCCGCAGGGGGCGGGGGCGAGAAAGGAGGCGCTCTCCCCCGCGTCGATCCTGGCGCCGTCGTCGAGGATCAGCGTCGCCCCGATGGAAACCGAGTAGCGGCTGCTGCGGTAGGAGAGGTCCAGGCCGCTGGAGTTGACGATGCGCATGGACCCCGCCGACCTGCTCACGGTCATGTCCACGGTGGCCCCGGGGAACCGGCCGGTGATCGCCGCGATGGTCTCCCGGGCCCGTTCGATCTCATCGGCCGGGTCGAAGCGCTCGATGGCGCCGTCATAGGGCTCGAAGGCCCTGGCGGACTTCGCGGGGAGATCGAAATCCTCGCTGTCGCCCCAGGCCGAGAGGGTCAGGGCCCGGTCCGCCGTTTCCTCCAGGCGGGTCGGATCATTGGTGTAGGAAAAGCCGGTCTTGCCGTCCACGTTCACCCGCACGCCGTATCCGCTGTTGTGCCGCTCCGTGACCGCGTGGAGCCTGTTGTTGGCGAAGGATATGGGCATGCCCGATCCCCGGACCTCGATGATGTCGAACCAGCGCGCCTTGCCCGATAGCCTGTCCCGTATCCGCTCGATCACTGGGCGCCTCCTATGAGGACGTCTTTAATCAGGAGATGGGGGCCGCCGAAGGAGACCGGCAGGGGCCCCTGGCCGCCCTTGCCGCACCCCCCCAGGCCTCCGAACATCCGGCGGTCGTTTCCGATCATGTCGATATTGCGCAGGGTGGTGAAGACATTGCCGGTGAGGACGATGTCCTTGTACATCTTTCCCGGTTTTCCGTTCCTGATCTCGTAGCCGTAGGCGGAGGTGAAGGTGAACATCTCCAGGTTGGTCTCCCCGCCGATCATGCCGGCGGCGTACACGCCGTCGCCCGCGGCGTCCAGTATCGTCTCGCGGCTGTGGTCGCCGTTCTCGATGTAGGTGTTGGTCATGCGCACGATGGGCTGGTTCATGACGCCGATGGCCCTGGCGTTGCCGGTCGTCTCCTCTCCCATTTTTTCAGCCGTCTCGCGGGAATGGAGCCTCCCGGAGAGGAGGCCGTTCGTGATGAGCCTGGTTTCGCACGGAAGGACCCCTTCGTCGTCAAAGGGAATGTAGCCTGAAAGCTCCGGCATGTCCCCGCAGTCGACCACGGAGAGCTCCGGGGGGCCGAACTCTTTCCCGAAGACCATCACCTCCCGGAGCCTCTCGTTCTCGTGGACGAAGTCGGCCTCGGAGAGGTGGCCGAAGGCCTCGTGGATGAACACGCCGGCGAGCTTCTGGTCGGCGACGACGCGGTAGGTGCCCCCGGGGACCGGCTCTGCGGAGAGGAGGTCAACGGCGATTTTTACCACGGCATCGGCAAGGTCGTCACGCCCCTCCGCGATCTCGTAGCCGCCGTAGCCGGACACGGATTCCCCGTAGGGCTGGATGACGGAGCCGTCCCGCGCCACCGAGGAGAGCTGGACGCCGCAGTAGGCGCGGTCATAGGTTATTTCCGATCCCTCGGAGTTCAGGTAGGCGTATTCGCTGATGACATCGCGGTATACCGCGCGGGTCGTCTGGATTTTCGAGGATGATCGCAGTATCCCGTTATAGCCGCTGATGAGGCGGAATTTCTCGTCCAGGGGGATCCGTGTGAAGTTCTTTCCCATGGTCGTGGCGAAATGCTTTCGCACCGCGTTTGCACGGCGTATCCGCGTCTTTTCGGTCAGGCCCAGGGACGACGAGATGGCGATGCCCTGCCTGAAATGCCGCTCGATATCGGAGAGGTCGTTGAAGGAGATGAAGCCCCAGGCCCCGTTGTTGAGGACCCGGACGGAGCCGCCGACGGTGTCGCCGGAGGAAAAGGTCTCCACCTGTTCCCCCGATAATGATATGGATGTTCCCGTGCTGGCGCTGAGGCGTATCTCCGCGAATTCGCAGGGGCACACCGAGAGGAGGGCGCGCGCCCGGGAGATGGCTCTGTCAAGGCCCTCACGCATCGGGTTTCCGGCCGTCATTGTTTTCCAGCCCCTGCCGGATGCTCTGTTTCGCCCTGGCCATGAGGTCTTCTATGTTTTGTTCCGTGTACCCGGCGATATCGATGGGCTTGTGAATGATCATCTTCGCGTTGCCGGGGAAGAGGCCGATGGTGTTGGTGGGAAGGATCTCCTTTGTCCCTATGATGGTGACCGGCAGGACCGGCAGGCCCAGGTCGATGGCGAACTTGAAGGCCCCTTTCTTGAATTCGAGGAGCTCTCCCGTGGCGCTCCTGGTCCCTTCCGGAAAGAAGACGACCGATGTCCCGTTCTTCATCTTCGACTTCGCGGCGTTTATGGAATCGATGGCGCCCTTGCTGTTGGAGCGGTCGATGTAGATGTGTCCCGCCTTGTAGCAGTAATAGCCGAGGATGGGGACCTTCCGGAGCTCCATCTTCATGACCCAGCGGAAGTCGATGGGGAGCCAGCCGTATATGACGAAGATGTCATACTGGCTCTGGTGGTTGGCGACGATGACATAGGATTGGGCGGGGTCGATGTTTTCCGCGCCGAAGACCTTTACGAACATCGGCGTTATGAAGCTGTTGAAGCGGGCCCAGACGATGCCCGCTATTTGAATGGAGCGCTCGCTGGCGGTGAACAGAAAGATGAATATCACGATGAAGTCCAGCGTGATGAACATACCCAGGAGAGGGAAAAATACCAGGTATTTATACACTTGATACAGGTTGTAAAGTATCTTGTTGTCTCTCATACGTACTCCTGAAGCAAATTTTAGGTAATGGTTCATATTTATATTTTTTTTATTTTCCGGATCCGGTTGCTGTCAGAGGGCCGCCGGTTGAGCAAATGATAAACTCCAATCTTCCGATTAAGAAAATGGATAATTGTTAAGCAAATTCAATTGTCAAGTAATAATTACTATAAATGAAGCTCACTGCGATAATGGCTTTTTTCCATTTAAAGGTAGTTCCCTCAAATAGCAGGGGTCCATCGGAAATCTTCTGTATTGAAATATTCATTGGACTTGTTGCATAACTTTTTGTGGGGTTTTAAGGGCGAAGCCTCTTAAAAAGCCCCGCAGCGCCGCACTGCCTGCGCCGAGCCGAGCAAGTTCGAAGTGGGTGCCTGCAAGCTGGAAACGCCAGTTTCCCAACAATTCTAATATTTGAACAAATGTATGATTTTTGTCCATAAATAAAAAAATTTTTTTTGATAAAAAAAATAAAATCTGTCGATTATAAAAATAGAAAAACTCCAAGGATGGAGGCAAAGGAAATGGATGTCACATTAATAACAAACACCCCATATTCAATACCGCGATCAATTGACAGTTCCGATGCGTATCCCGGCAAGCTCATCGGTGAAAAGAATCCCGATGTCGCCACTGACTATCCGCGGCAGGACAGCATTAATGACAAAATGCTGAAGGAAGCGATGATGAACCTGCAGGAGGTACAGAATTTTCTGTATATGATCATCGGGTCACGGTTGAGAATCGAATCAAATCACAATACTCCCGGGACCAATGTCAATACCTGCGCGTAAAATTCCTACGGTCACGGTTTGAGGAATCAATACTCGTTCCCTGGTTGTCCGCAGCCCCTGGTGATATGCCTGCATTAGTCACAGGGGCCGTGGTTTTCCCGCAACTCCCTGATTTCAAACAAATAATCGAATTAACAACAGCAGAAAATATGAATAGTGCGGAATCTTCATTCTTAACACTATTTCTGTTAAATCTATCTATTTTCGATGAAAAATCTCCACCTTATGCACATGATAAAAAAACTGGATATTAATGAAAAATTGTTGACCCCATATTGCAGTTTGTTGTTTCATAAACATTGTTTCAATAAATGACATATATTAAATTTTATATCTAATTCCTTGGTGGTGAATAATTATCAACAAAGGATAAATCGTTCCCCCCGTAGATTAAGTATCAACAATCCAGTGAAATGGGGCGGCTGTGATGGTCGTTTTTTGAAATATTCACAATTTGTTCATGTTATGGGTCCATTTGTATCTAAAGAGGTTATTGATTTAAATCGATAAGTAAACATAAAGGATTTGTTTATCGCCGGATCATTATACAGCGTATTTTCCCGCAGCCATCCGTGTCAGCGGAAGAAATGGATTGCAGGCACCGCAAGTCCGGTCACATTACATCAATAAAAAAAGAACGGTCAATGAGCAGGGAATTACAGGAAAAAGCCGAGCGGATCATCCGGGAATTGAAAGATTCACTGGTTCCTATTAAGGAAGAGATAGAGATATTGAAAAGCAGTTCTGATGAAAAACGCACAAGGACTTTAAGGTAATTGTGAGGGAGCAGGCATGCCACCAAAAGGAGAAAGAAGAAAACAGCAGATCGTCGATACCGCCAAGCAGATGTTCATTGAAAAGGGGTTCCAGAGCACCCACATCGGGCAGGTATGCGAGAAACTGGACATTGCCCGGGGCACCGTGTACCAGTACTTCAGAAACAAGAAGGAGATCCTCTACGCCATTCTGGATGACGTGCTCGAAAACATTGAGGACATCTTCGATCAGGATGATTTCAACGAGTTTTTCAGCGGCAATCCGGGCACCGAAGCGGTACTGGAATTCATAAACAAGCGCCTGATGTCATGCATCTCCGTTCTGCTGGGAGAGCCCATTGTCATCAAGCTCATATACAAGGAAATTGTCGGCGTCGATGAGGACGTCAATGTTCAGGTCAGCAAGGCCGTCTCGTCAATAGCAAAATATGTGGCCCGCGAAGTGGAAGACTTGATGGCCCGGGGCGTGTACAAGCAGACCCTGGACCCCAAGATAACGTCGATGATGATCGTCGGCGGCGTCATGCTGGTGGTGTACGAATGCGAACTGTCGAAGCAGAATGCCCTTGACCAGGATCTCATCTCGATTATAGCGAAGAACTATCTCTACGGCGTATTGAAATAACATTAAAAAAAGAATAGTTTTCGCAGAGGCGCTGAGTCGCAGGGTCTTGATAATTTTCAAATGATATTTATAACTTGAAAAGTAGAAAATTGATCTTAAAAAATGTATTAATTCCCTGTTTTTGCTCTGCGCCCCTGCGTCTCTGCGAGAACCTTTTCAACTATTAATCGCACCATGCCATGAACAGAAAAAGAAAAACTTTTCTCATGATCTCCCTGTCGTTCATCGCCGCCGCATTACTGGCGGCGGCGGCCGGGCGTAATGTCCTCCTCGCGAACGAAAAGAGCGCGGAGCGGGAGATTGCCGGCCTTGTTGCCGGTATCCTTGACGAGACCGATGATGCGGCGAAGCAGGAGCTGATCAAGAAGCTGCGCTCCTATCCGCCCCGCGAGGTATCCGCGCGCTGGGTCAAGGAGCTCGACGGCGCGGTGCGGGAGAGCACCATCGTGCGCGTCATCGACGCCATGTCGGAATTCAACGACCGCAGCTTCGTTCTGCCCCTGGCGGAGCATCTCGTCAGCTCGCACTACGCGGTGAGGAAAAGCGCGGCCCGGGCGCTCAAGAGAGTCGGCGATGACCGGCTGTTCCCGGTGATTCTGAAGATGGTCAACAGCCCGGTCCCGGTGCACCGGATCTATTTCATCGAGGCCATGAACTATCTCTTCGACCAGCGGTTTTACCCTTCGCTGACGGGCCTCCTCCGCGACGAGAACAAGTCGATACGGATTTACGTGCTGAACTGCCTCAAGGAGAACAGGATCACGGAGTCGCTGGCCCTGGTCAGGGGTGCCGCGATGGGAGATAAAAACGACGAGGTCCGGATCGCCGCCATCGAGGCGATCGGCGCCATGCGCGACGGCAACGGCCTGAACGTGCTGCACGTGACGATGAACGACAGGAACCGGGATGTCCGCAGCGAGAGCGTCAAGGCGATTAGCCTCATCGGCTCCGCCGCATCGGTCAACCCCCTGTCGCTGCGGCTCCTCGCCGAGGAGGACAATGAGATCAAGGATCTCATGATCGAGACCCTTTCCTCGATGCGGCGGGTGGGCGATATCAGGGGCCTGGAAAAGATCCTCCTGAACGACTCGAACCTGGGACTCAGGATAAAGTCGGCCTACGTCCTCGGCTTTTCCGGGAGCCAGCAGGCGTTTTCGGCCCTGCATCACGCCCTGAAGGACTCGGATTTCCGCGTCCGTGCCGAGGCGTGCAACTCCATCGGAAATTTCCGCAACCGCCAGGCCCTGGCGTGCCTCTTCGAGGTCCTTGAGCGGAACGAGGAAGTGTATGTCAAATCGGCGGCGCTCTACGCCGTGCGGCGCATCAATGACAAGACATCCCTCATGGGCCTCTTCGACCTGTACACCAGGGAGAAGGACCCCATCTTCCGGGAATTGCTGCAGGAAGCGATCCGCGACTATATCAGGCGCTTCATATAAGAGGGGATGTCCGCCCATGGCCATGTCCGACGACGAAATAGACCTGCTCATCGAAAAGCTGAAGAAGCGGTACGCGGAGTATTCGCGGAAAAACCCGACCTGGTTCAATATCGACGCCTTTAACGACCGCCTCCTCATGGCCTACCGGAACCGCATGAACATGGAAGCCTTCATCCTCGCGGAGATAGCCAACTTCGAGAAGGTCAAGCAGAAGTACGATAAGAAAAAGAACGAAAAATCCTTTTCGGAGCAGGTCGACAAAATCATCGAAGAGATGACTGCCCGCGTTAAAAAATACCCGCCCATACAATTCCACCCGAAGGCGGGGGTGGAGATCGCCCATTTCTACGGCGCATTGTCCGAGTTCGATCGCCACTATTTTGCGGTCCTCTTCGTACTGGCGGAGGACAAATCGCTCAAGGACAGGCTCATCGCCTTCGAGGGCGAGCTGAACAATCTCGCGGCGCCCCGCGGAAAGCTCCCGGCGAAGCGGATCGAGGACCACCTGATGAAGCTTCGCCTGGGGCAATCCTCTGAAATCGAGATCGAGCGGGATAAAAACGACTACCTCAAGGAATCGGCCTTCCTCCTCCATGAGATCGTCGATTTCTGCGACGGCCTTGTGGAGGCCAGGAACCCCGAATGGGAAAATCCTCTTCGCATGAGCAAGCTCTTCGTCGAGGACGGCAGGAGAAAAGTCATGGCCATACTTTTTACCGGTCTCACCGGATACGGCGCCATCATGAAGGTGCGCGATTACGCGGCCGGGATCATCGATGACTTTCGTCTCACGGCGTTCAGGCGCCAGCGGTAACCGGAGCGGCCGCTTCCCGCCCGTGATCTACGGCGACCGGTCTCACATCCTCATCCGGTACAGTTTCGTATTCATGGATATGTCGCAGGAAAAGCCGCTTCCCTCGGAAAATCGTATGTTGCCGTGGAGCTGGTGACGCACGATTTCACGGATAATCGTCAGCCCCAGCGAGGGAGACTCGAGGGGGTCGATCTCCGGCGAAAGGCCTATGCCGTCATCCCGGTACATCAGGGTAATCTCATTGTCGGACGCGCGCAGCGTGATGCCGATGGCGCCGCGGCGGTTTCCGGGAAAGGCGTGCAGGACCGAGTTGCTGATGAGCTCGTTCAGCACCAGGCCGAAGGGGATGGCGGTGTCGATCGAGACATTGCAGGGATCGACATCCTGCTTGACCGATATCCTGCCGGCCGCTGCCTGGGAATTGCTCACGATCAGGGTGACAATGTCCGCTATGTAATCATTCAGGCTGATGGAAGCCAGGTCCTTTGATTCATACAGTTTCTGGTGGACCAGGGCCATGGTGCGTATCTTTGACCCGATGAGGTCGAATGCCGCCCTGTGGGCCTCGTTGCCCGGCTTCTCCGCCTCGAGGGACATGAGGCTGTAAATGACCTGCATGTTGTTCTTCGTGCGGTGATAGAGCTCTCTCAGCAGCACCTCCTTTTCCCTGAGGGATTCCCTGACGCGCTCCACCATCTTTTTCTGCTCGGTGATGTCCCGCGCCGAGGTGATGACCGCCTTCACCCTTTTCTGCTCGTCGAATTCGGGCATGAGAATCCAGTCAATCCATGTTCCGTTGGGCAGCTGGAACTCGATGCGGTGGGTGGAGCGGTTATCGATGACGAACCTGGTCGCCTCCTCCCATTTTTCGCACAACCCTGCCGGGAAGTCCAGCTCACGGTGCGTTTTTCCGATATAGGCCTCGGGTGGTATGCCGGTCTGCTGTTTCACAGCAGGGTTCACATACAGGTGTCTTCCCTCGGTATCGAACCGCATGATGACATCCAGGGAATTCTCGGCAAGGGCCCTGAAGGTCTCCTCGCTGGAGCGGAGGGCCTCTTCGGCGTCACGCTTGTCGGTGATGTCCCGGATCGACTCTATGATGCCGATAATGTCGCCGTTGGTATCGTAAATGGGGGAGGCTATGGCCCAGATGTAGCCTCCCTTGCCCTCGTAGAGCGCCGGCGCGTAGGCTTCTCCAAAATAGGTGCCGCCTTTGCGCTGGACAAAGGAATACTTCAACTTGAGCTCTTCGTCATCCTTTCCGATAAGGTCCATGAGGTATTCGCGCGGGCTGCCATAGAAGAAAACCGCAGCCTCGGCATGGTCTTTGCCGATCATGTCGTTCCTGTGCGCTCCGGTCATCTCCTCCATGGCGCGGTTCCACTCTATTATCTTTTTATCCTTATCGATGATAAAGGTGGCATCGGGAAGGAACTCGATGATGTCGGCGAGGCGCCGCTCCGATCGGCGGAGCGCCTCCACCATCGCCTCCCTCAGGGATTCCATTCTTTTCTTCTCGGTGATATCATGCAGGATCCCTTCAACGCCTGTTACGGCTCCGTCGTCGTCCCGTATGAAATGGCTGCTCGTTGACACGTATATCACCGTACCGTCACGGCGCTTGAGCCGGGTCTCGAAGCCGGTTACCGAGCCTGCCTTGTTCATGGTTGCGATGAAGATCGATCTGTCTTCCGGGTCGGCGTAGATGTCACGGGCGATGTCAATGCCGATGACCTGGTCCAGGGTGTCATATCCCAGGAGCCCGAGGACGGAGGGGCTCGCAAAGGTGAGGCGTCCCTCCATGTCGGCGCGGTAATAGATGTCCTGCATGTTGTCGATGATGGCCCTGAAGCGGGCCTCGCTCTCGCGGATCAACGCCTGGTCCGCCTCCTTCTGCGATTCCGCCTTTCTGCGCTCGGTAATATCGATACCCATCCCGAAAAAGAACTGCAAAACCCCCTTGCCATCAAATACCGCTTTCCCGTGCCATTCCACAAGGATCTCATGGCCGTCCTTCGCCACGATACGGTTCTCATTGAGGGTGTCCCTCTTCATCTCTATAATATCCTGAAACACCATGTCCAGGGCGACCCTGTCGTTTTCGGGCACAAAGGTATTCATATAATCCTTGCCGATCACTTCGCTTTCGGCGTAACCCAGGGCGGACAGCATGGAGCGGTTCATCAGCATGGTCCTCCCTTCGCCGCTTATGACCACGATAAAGGCAGGGGAGGTCTGGATTAGGGTCATGTTGAAATCGTGCTCGTTCTGGAGCTCTTTCTCCGCTTTTTTCCGCTCGGTGATATCGCGAATGATTGCCCACAGGTTGCGGGGAGCCCCGTTATTGTCTCTCCCCATGTAGGTCCTCAGTTCAACGGGTATGATCGTTCCATCTTTGCGCTGGTACTCCTTCTCATAGATGTCGGAATAGCCCCTGGGGTACACCTGGTTCGAGACGATCGATTCCTCAAAGTGGTGCCATTTTTCCGGAGTGAAATCCTCGTATTTCATGCGGAGGAGCTCGTCCCGCCCGTAGCCCAGCATGGCCATGAAGCTCTCGTTGAACTCGAGAAGCGTTCCGTCGAGATCGGTGACAACGAAGGCATCCATGAGAGAATCGTACAAAGCGTGATACTTTTTTTCAGACTCCTCCAGTTCCTTCAGGGCCGTCTTGCGCTCGCTGATGTCGCGCACGATGGCCAGCAGGTTGGTCTGGCCCATGATGTCGATGCGTTTCAGGGATACCTCTGCATCGAACGGGGTGCCGTCCATGCGTGTGTGGACCCATTCGAAAGACTGGGACTGCCCTGCGAAGGCCGCCGAGATCTTCTCCAGGGCTTTTTCCCTTGAATCCCTGCCGTCAGGCTGAAGGGGGGGCGAAAAGGCATAGGGAGTCTTGCCGAGGATATCCTCCCTGGTGCAGCCGAATAGTTCGCAGGTCCTCGTGTTGCAGTCGGTGAAAACGTCATCCTTCACGGTGAAAATGGCGTCATTGGCGTTCTCAAAGAGGGTGCGGTACCGGGTCTCCGAGTCGAGAATATCTTTCATGGCCTGGTGTTCCGCGGTGACGTCGCGGAAGTACCATACGCGGCCCAGGTACTCCCCCGGCCTGGTCATGACCGGCGATGAGTAGCGGGCGAACACGCGGCCGTCTTTGAAGGTGATCTCATCGATGCTTGTTTCGGCCGGATGATCGTAAAGATAGCGTACCCGCTCCATGAATCCCGTGGGATCGGCAAGCTGCGTGAGAATAAAGGACAGCGCCCGGTCATCCGAACGCGTTTCAAGTATTTCCTCAGGAATGGACCATATCATGGCGAATCGCTTGTTATAAGAAAGGATTTGACCCTGTCCGTTCACGATCAGTATCCCGTCAAGGGAGGTTTCCTGCTGGGTCATGAGAAGGGTATTGGCGATACGGAGCTCTTCCTCGGCCCGTATGCGCAGGGTGAGCTCCATGCCAATTTCCCTTGTCCTCTGGACGACACGTCGTTTCAGCAGCTGTGTCCATGCGAGTATCGCAACGATGAGAATGAGCGCCAGTCCCAGGGCGGCGGCCCCGTACGGCAGGAGCCACAAGGGCACCGGGGACGGCGGCTTCATCGATCCAAGCCAGGTGTTGTATATTTTTTCGTAGCGACCGGTCGATTTCAGGATGGTGATACCCTGGTTGAGGACGGCCGCCAGCTCCCGGTCCCCCTGCCTCACGGCAAAGCAGTATTCCCTTGGCTGGAACGGCGGGCCCGCGGTGGTTATGTTGGAGAGGCCGTACTTCTTCGCGTTATAGAGGCCCTGGGACTCCGCGAGGAGCGCCGCGTCGTATCTGCCCGAAGAGAGCATCCTGATGGCGTCAAGCTGGGATTCTGCCGGCACAAGGAAGGGCGTGATATAGGTCTCCGCCGCGTAGTCGTTCATGATGTCGCCCTTCTGCACGATGACCTGCTTCGCCTGGAGATCTTTCAGGGAAGTGATGGAGGAGCCTTTACGGACGAAGATTGAATGGTTCACGATGGTGTGGGGTATTGAGAAATCTACCAGCCTTTCCCGCGCCGGCGAATAATACATGCCGAGGAGCATGTCGATCCTCCCCTGTTCAAGGTCGGCGCGCGCCTCGTTCCATGGCCCGAGGCGTATTTCAACGTCAAGGTCCATGATCCTCGCAATGGCGCGGATAAGGTCGACATTAAATCCGGCGGGTTTCCCCGACGCATCCAGGAATTCGTAGGGTGGGTAGGAATAATCGCCCCGCGCCATGATATGACGCCTCGGAATATCCTTTCCTGCCAGGGGCGGGCTTGCTATCAGGTGCAGGGCGGTGACGAGAATAAGGGTGATTCGTGTGATGGTCATGATCTCCCGTTTATTCCAAGGTGTTATACGGTGTGACTGTTAATTACATCATGCGGCAGTTACTCTGATTTCAAAGGCGGATTCATATCACCCTCATTCACCTGTACCCCTTTAAAATATACAGGAGTATTCCCCTGGCGTCAAGTGAAATTGGTTCACCAGGGTTATCAAACAAGGAGCCGCTGGGAAGGAGGCGTGTTTTCACCGCTTTAATTCCCGGTGAGATATGTCGGCAGCAAGCGGAAAAGTCAACCTCCGGGGCGCCGTTGCCTGATCCGTGCCGGAGCTTCTGAGAGTGAGCCCCTTACAGCTTGAATTTGAAATTCACTATGCGGGGGTGAACGAGCTTTTCGAAGTCTCTGTACTTCATTCTAATAAGCTCGGTATGGGTGCCGGCGTTAAAAAAGATATCATCATCCTTTGTCAGATCGTCCGAGATGATCTCATCAAAACCGTACAGGTTTCCGAAGGGAGGCATGGCGCCCATCTCGCAATCGCTGAACCTGCTGATGAAGTCCTTTTCCATGGCCAGCTCTACATCCTGCGTTTCATACAGGGCCTTCAGGAGTGACAGGTTCACCTTCTGGTTGGCCGTCATAACCACCATGATGAGCTTCCCGTTGACCTTGACCATCACCGGCTTTGCCATTTCATAGCCGTGAACATGGGCCATGTGCGCGGTCTGGGTCGATGAATAGGCAAGGGGGTGGCGAATGACCTCGAACTGAATATTGTTGTTTTTCAAGTATTCAATGAGCTTCTCTCCTTTCATGATTATTCCCTCCTCTGTTAATGGTAGTCTCGCTATCATATAAGTTAGTTTATATGCATACCTGAGTCAAAATTAATTACCGGTATTAGCCATCTGGCTGGATTCTGGAAAATCCGGAGCTTTACCGCGGGGTATTTTGCAAAATCGTGTTTTTTAATGCGTAGCCCCTCAAATGGCATGATAATGTTGCCTCCCGTAGACGGCTTTGCGGAGCCGCACACAAAATATTTGAAATGAGTGGGATTGTTGGTTATTATAGGATTGCCGGGGATACATACATTAGTACCGGGGAGGAGGTTGTCGATGGAGGGAAAAACATCGTTTTCCGTGCTCGAGAAGGAATTCATGCATGTCCTGAGGAGCGAAATCAACAGCTCCGAAGATAAGATTGACCTGGAAAATCATTTTTCAAACACCATGAAAGCCCTTTTAAAAAAGGTCTTTGAGCATGAGCATATCAGCTGTGACGTGGACGATGCCGATGTCATGTTCAATCCGAGGGCCAGAAATTATTACACGATCAGCGGCAAGCTGCTTCAGATGAAACCGTTCCGGGGCCTCTGGGTCGGCTCCGATCTGCCCAATGTCATCGGCAGGTTCGCTGATTCCGCCCACAAAAAGTTTCTCCACCTGGAGAGGCACAGGGAAAAGGCCAGGTTTAAAATACGGTGAGGCACCGCCGTACGGCGTAACACCGTGGCTCCGTAATTGACAGATACCGTATGGGTTTTTAGAGAGGACCCTTCATGAGCGATTACTCGAAGGCGGGGTAATACCTGCGAGCGGGGCTATGCGAATAAAACCTTCCTGCCCCGCGGGCAGCCGGTCCTTTCGCCGGAAAAAAAACTTTAATGCGGTGATAAAAAATCATTATTTGGAACCTTTTGGCCGGGAGCGGGGTCATACGTTCAAAATTCGAATAATTCTGAAAGTGTATGCGAGGAGGAACAATGCAGAAAAGTAACAAAGTGATACTGACGGCGGCAATTCTGGCGCTCATGGCACAGCCTATGCTGTTCGCCCAGGCCGGCGGGAAAAAGGGTCCCGCGGGCAGGAAGGGAGACAACAGGCCGATGATGGCGGAGTGCCATGGTAAGTTTTTCGGCGATCCGGTCCGCATGAAGAAGGACCTCAATCTCACCGACGAGCAGGTGACCAGGATCGCTGATATCAACAAGGACCACCGGAAAAAGATGCTTGATTACAAGGAAAAGCTGGCTCCTAAGGAAATCCAGTTGAAAAAATTGCTCCTGGAAGATACCGTTGACATGGCCAAGGTCAGGGCGCTTCTGAAGGAGATCGGCGACCTGAGGGTCGAGCTCCAGGCGCTGAGGATAGAGCACCGGCTTGACATCGAGAAGGTTCTCACCGCTGACCAGAAAGCCAAAATGCGGCAGCACCGCATGTACATGATGAAGAAGAAAGGCAAGGGCCGGCAGTGCCCCATGGAGCAGCACCGGGGCCACGGCGGCGGGCGCGGCATGAACATGTAGGCTTGCCTCGGCACAGGGGCCAACGATCCAGATGACGGATATTGAATTCGCTGCCATAGTGGGAAGAACGAAGAAAGTCGTACTGGGGGCCGTGCGCAAGCACCTCGCGGTACGATTTTCTTTCGCCATCGACGACGTGGTGCAGGAAACGTACCTGCGGGGATACCGCCATCTCGCCGCCGGAAGGTTCAGGGAAGAGTCGTCGGTCGAATCATGGCTCTACGCCATCGCGAGGAACGAATCGATCAGGATGAACGGAAAGCTGGCCCGCGAGGAGGAAAAAGCGGCGAGGGCCGCCGAGGAGCGGGAGCTCTCAATGGCCGGAGCCTCCCTGAGCGATGAGGCCCTCGCCATGGACCTGCTCCTTGAGCGGCTGCCGGAGAAATACAAGACGGTGATGACCCTGAAGGCCCAGGGCGTTACGGAAAAGGAGATAGCCCTCGCCCTCGGCATCACCATGGGCACGGTCAAGTCCCGATTTTCCCGCGGCAAGGAGATGCTGCAGAAACTATCCGGGGAGGTGGTATGATGGAACCGGGGAACAACGAAGGGTTTTTCAACGAGAGGATCGACGCCAGGCTGAAGAGCGCCGAGTGGGACCTCGCCATGGCGCGGACCGTGCTCGGGCGCCGCAGAAAAAAGCGGTACATCCTCGGCGTTTCCGGCTCCGTCGGATCAATGGCCGCGGCCGCGCTGGTGGCGCTCCTTGTGACCGCCGCCCCGGAAGTAACCCCCTACGGCGAAGGGCTTCACAGTCTCGTCAACGCCCAGGTGCGGGGGACCTGGAACCAGGTCTTTGCCGACAGGCAGGCCTCGGAAAGCGACACGTCAATTTTTGTGGAAACCCAGGATGACCCCGGCGTCGATACCATCATAGACGAGACACTGGCCCAGAGGCTGTAATGACAGGCACGATCTCCCCCTGCCGTATCATTGAGGACCGCGCGCCGGGACCGGATACCGCCGCTGGCGCAACCATCAGGCGGAGTATTCACGCCGCGGCCTTCGATTGCCGGATTCTCTCGACCGGATAATGCCGTTGAATTTTATCAAGACGAACATTCCATCACCGGTCATAAAACTATCTTGTCTGCGTACAGGGCTTCGATCTCGTCGGCGCCGTAGCCGAGCCAGTCACTGAGGATCGTCCTGCTATGCTCCCCCAGGGACGGCGCCGCCATCCGCAGCGAACCTTCCGCGCCGGAGAACCTGAATGGAAAACCGGGTACGTCTATCTCGCCGAACTGGCCGTGGGGCACCTTCATGAACATGTCCCGCTGCTTCAGGTTCTCATCGCCGTTCACCTGGTCAATGGTGTAGGCAATGCCGCAGGGTATCTTCTTTTCCTCCAGGGCGGCTATGATATCGCGGGACGCGTGCCGCGCCGTCCACTCTTCAATGATGGCGACCGCCTCGTCATGGTTCTGGACCTGGACGATGATGTTGCTGAACCGGGGGTCCGACGCGATCTCGGGGCGGCCGATCAGCTCCATGAGGTCCTTCCACTGGCGCGCCGTGAGGGAGACGATGGCCACCTTGCCGTCCCTGGACTTGAAGAAGCCGTAGAAGGGCATGCGGTCCGAAGAGTTGAGCACGTCCCTCGGCTTCCGGCCCAGGCGCTCGGCCACGTCTCCCAGGATCGGCTCCAGGGCCCTGTCGATCATGGCCCGGTAGTTGTTGTAATACATCACGTCCTGCATGGAGAGGTCGATGTACTGCCCCTGGCCGGTCTTCATCCGGTGGATCAGGGCGAGGAGGGTCGCGATGGCCGCGTAGGCCCCGGAGGTGAGGTCGCCCCAGTAGTTGTTCGGGAGGAGGAAGGTGTCCTGGTCGTTCCAGTACTGGCCCCCCACCGCCTGGGCGATGATGTCGAAGGCGGCCCGGCCCGGCCGCACGCCGGTGGCGCCGAACCCGGAAATGGCTGTGTAGATGATGTCCGGCCTGATCGCCCTGATCTCATCATAGCCGAGGCCGCATTTTTCCAGCGAGCCCGGAATCAGGTTGTGCACGAACAGGTCCGACCGGGCCGCGAGCCTGCGGACGATGTCGGCGCCGCGGCTGTCGCGCCAGTCCAGGGCGAGGCCGTACTTGTTCCGGTTGAACACCGAGTAACAGCGCTCCGCCCCGGGCATCAGCCTGAATATCATCCTGAGGGTGTCGCCGCCGGGAGGCTCCACCTTGACGACCTCGGCTCCCATGTCGGCCAGTATCTGCGTGCACCGGGAACCGGAAATGAACTGGGTTATGTCAATGACCTTGAGTCCGGAAAGAATCTGCATGGCGGCGCTCCTTCTGTGCGTATATGTATATACCGGCCGGCTTTCACGCTACTCCGATAGGACAGTTCATGCAAGGATAATTTCACGATCGGTATAAAAATAGCGATGATGATTCGTTCCTGCCGGGCCGTTTTGTTATTGACAAGGAAATTGAAGAAGATGAATGGTCATTCATTAACATGTGGCGGCAGGTGATCCCGTCCCCGGCCGCAGCCGGACAGGGAGAGGGCGATGGCTGAGAGAAAGAACCGTACAACACAGCAGGAATTGATCATCGCGGAATCGAGCAGGCTCTTCTGGGAAAAGGGCTACGCGGAAACGAGCATGAAGGACATAGCCGCCGCCTGCGGGTTCCGGCCGGCGAACATCTACAACTTTTTCGACAGCAAGGAAACCATCCTGTTCGAGATCCTCTATCAGGAGATGATGGATATCGTCTCACCCATCCGGTACCTCAGGGACGACGAAGCCGTGGACCCGGTGGAGGCCCTGCGCCTGATGATAGAAAACCACGTGAAGCTGACCCTCGGGGAAAAAAGCTCCTCGAAGCTGCTCTTCGACGTGGGACTGAAGAACCTGACGCCGGCCAACCGGAAGAAAATAATCAGGCTCAGGGACGATTATGACGCCATCGGCGCCGCCATCGTGCGCCGGGGAAAAAAGGCGGGCCTGTTCGCCAGGGACATCGATGACAAGATCGCCGTGTTCAGCATCGGGTCGATCATAGCGCGGTCGCGGATATGGTATTCCCCGAAGGGGCGATATTCCGTTGATGAGATCATAGAGCTCATGTTCAGGTTCGCCCTGCGCGGCCTCGGAGGCGGAGAGTCCTTACTGAAGAAATAGACGGTACCGGCCCGCCGAGGGGCGTCGGCCGCGTATATAAATTAATGGTCGTTCATTAACTAACAGTTTCCTGAAAAACTCCCTCCTTGGAGTTTTTCAGGGTCGGTTTTACGAAGTGAATTCGTAAAACCTCACATTTTTCTCGGCTAATGCCTCGAAAAATGGCGATACATCCATGTATCGTTTAGCAGTTTGCTATTTTTCAGCAAACTGCTAAATAGCGGAGCGATTATCAGCCAGGAGGTGCATTCGATGGAATACCGACACATACGGTATAGCAGAGAAAACGGGATCGCGCGGATCGTGCTGGACCGGCCCGACGTGCTGAACGCGCTGAACCGCGCCATGGCGGATGAGATCCTCGACGCCGTGCGGGTGATTGCGGCCGATGAATCGGCCAGGGCCCTGGTGATATGGGGCAGCGGGAGTAATTTCGCCGCCGGCGCCGATGTCGGATCGATGGTGGACCTCACCCCCGCGGAGGTGCCCGCCTTCGCCTACAATGACGCCTTCAACGCACTGGAGGATCTTCCGGTGCCCACGATTGCCGCCCTGTCAGGTTTCGTCCTGGGAGGGGGCCTCGAGCTCGCCCTGGCCTGTGATTTCAGGATCTGTTCACGGGACGCGAAGCTTGGATCGCCTGAAATTAAGCTGGGCATATTCCCCGGGGCCGGCGCCACGCAGCGCCTGCCCAAGCTCATCGGTCCGAGCCGGGCCAAGGAGATGATCTTCCTGGGAAAGAGCGTCGACGCTGAAACCGCTCTCCGGTACGGGCTCTGCGACAGGGTCGCCGAGGGAGACCCCGTCACAGAGGCCCTGGAGATGGCGGCCCAGCTGGCCAGGCAGGCGCCGGCGGCCATCCGCATCGCCAAGGGGGTGATCAACTACGGCCTGGGAAGGGACATCAAAATAGGCGTCGCCTTCGAGGAAAAGGGTTTCGCCGAGCTCTTCACCACGGCCGACCAGAAGGAAGGAATGAAGGCATTCCTTGAAAAAAGAAAACCGGTCTTTACCGGGAAATGATCCCAAGGAGGACCCATCATGAAAACACCGCAGGAGTACATCGAAAGCCTTCGAAAGCTGAACCTGAACGTGTACATGTTCGGGAAGAGGGTGGACAACGTGGTGGACAACGGGATCATCCGCCCCTCCCTGAACGCCGTGGCCGTGACCTACGCCCTGGCCATGAAGCCGGAATATGGGGAGATCATGACCGCCACGTCCCATATCACCGGCAAGAAGATAAACCGCTTCACCCATATCCATCAAAGCGCGGACGACCTGGTCAAAAAGAGCAAGATGGGGAGGCTCCTGGGGTCTCTCACCGGGTGCTGCTTCCAGCGCTGCGTCGGCATGGACGCATTGAACGCCCTGTCCATGACGACCTTCGACATCGATAGGAAATACGGGACCGACTATAACAGGCGCTTCCTCGCGTACCTGGCCTACGTCCAGGAGAGCGACCTGGTGTGCGACGGCGCCATGACCGACCCCAAGGGGGACCGTTCGCTGCCGCCGCACCGGCAGCAGGACCCGGACCTGTTCCTCAGGGTCGTGGAGGAGCGGAAGGAGGGCATCGTCGTCCGCGGCGCCAAGGCCCACCAGACCGGCGCGGTGAATTCCCACGAGGTCATCGTGATGCCCACGATGACCATGGGCGTGGAGGACCGTGACTACGCCGTGTCCTTTGCAGTGCCGAGCGACGCCGCCGGCGTCACCTACATCATGGGCCGGCAGTCCTGCGACACCAGGAAGCTCGAGGAGGGTACCATCGACCGGGGCAACGCCCTCTTCGGCGGCCACGAGGCGCTGATCGTGTTCGATAACGTGTTCGTGCCCCGGGAGAGGGTCTTCATGTTCAGGGAGCATGATTTTTCCGGCCAGCTGGTGGAGCAGTTCGCCTCCTATCACCGCCAGAGCTACGCCTGCAAGGTCGGCGTGGGGGACGTCCTCATCGGCGCCGCCCAGACTGCGGCCGAATACAACGGCGCGGACAGGGCCTCCCACGTGAAGGACAAGATCATCGAGATGAACCACCTCAACGAGACCCTCTACTGCGGGTGCATCGCCTGCGCCGCCGAGGGCCACCGGGAGCCGAGCGGGACCTGGTACGTGGACACCCTCCTGGCCAACGTGCACAAGCAGAACGTGACCCGCTTCCCCTACGAGATCGCGCGCCTGGCCCAGGACATCGCCGGGGGCCTCATGGTCACCTGCCCGTCGGAGGGGGACCTCGCGTCGCCCGAGACGGGGAAATGGGTGAAGAAGTACCTGCAGGGGCGGAGCGGCGTCCTCACCGAGGACCGGGTGCGCATCCTCCGGCTCATCGAGAACCTGACCATGGGCTCCGCCGCGGTGGGGTATCTCACCGAATCGATGCACGGCGCCGGCTCGCCCCAGGCCCAGCGGATCATGATAGGGCGGCTGGCGAACATGAAGGAAAAGCAGAAGATCGCGAAGAAGCTCGCCGGCGTGGCCGGGAGCGTGGAGTGACCATGTCAATGGCCGCCGCCCGGCGGCCCCGCTATTCGCCGGCGTGTTCGGCCGCCGAGGCCTTGCCCCTCTCGATGTTCACGAAGAGCGCGATTACGATGGCGATGAAGAAAAAAACCGAGCAGGCCAGGATCGCGTTTTTCATGCCGAAGCTGTGCTGGAGGATGCCGATCCCCATGAGCCCCACGATGGCGGCGAGTTTGCCGGTGAGGTTCCAGAGGCCGTAGAATTCCCCCGATTTCGTGTCAGGGGAAAAGAGCCCCACCATGGCGCGGCACGCCGACTGGGTGGCGCCGAGGCCCATCCCCGCCAGGGACCCGATCACCAGGAACACGTGCTGTACCTCCCAGGACGTTCCGAGGAGGCCGTTCAGGAACCCCGTCAGCGGCTCGACTCCGTAGATCATCGTGACCGATGCGACCCAGAGGACCAGGGTCGATACCAGGGTGCCCTTGGCGCCCCACCGGTCCTGGAAAAAGCCGAAGAGGAGCGCTCCTCCCGCGGCGGTCAGCTGGGTGAGGATGAACATGATCATCTGCACCAGCCCCGTCCACTTGATCACCTGGTCCCCGTAGATGAAGGCGAAGCTGATCACGATCGAGAGGCCCGCGTAGGCGAAGAAGAAGGAGGCCAGCAGGATGATGAGGTCCCGGTAGTCCCTGATGTCGACGAAGGTTTTCTTCAGCCGCTTGAAGCCGAGGGTGAAATAGTTGTCTCCGGCCGGAAGGGCCCGGGCCGCGCCGCGCTCCTTCACCCAGAGGAAGGTGGGGATGGCGGCGACGAGAAAAAAGGCGCCGGTGATGGGTCCCACCAGGCGGAGGTTCGGGAAGTTCTCCATGGTGAGAGCCCCGAGACCGAAGAGGACCATGGCCGTCGACGACAGGCCGCCGAAATATCCGAGCCCCCAGGCGTAGCCGGAGATCTTCCCCAGGTCCTCCGGCGGGCCCAGGCCGGGAAGGAAGCTTGAAACGAAGGATTCGCTATAGGAGAAGCCGATATTCGACAGGATGATGAGGACCATGGCCAGGGCGACGCTCCCCGGGGACACAAAGTAGAGGCCGGCCGTGGCCACAATGGTCAGGACATAGCTGCCGAAGAGGAATTTTTTCTTTGCCGCCGTATAGTCCATGATGGCGCCGAAGAGCGGCGCCGACAGCAGCACCACCAGGTAGCTGATGGAAAGGGAGGCGCTCCAGAGGAGATTGCCCAGGCGGAACTCGGGGGCGTCTCCGACGATTAATTTTGGAAAGATGACGCAGAATACGACGGTGATGATGACCGTGGTGTAGGACGAGTTCGCGAAATCGAACATGGCCCATCCGAAAATCTCCTTGCCCGGTGCCCTCTGCGCGGTTGCCATGGCGGCGCCTCCTTCACGTGGTATTTAAGGATACTACTTGTCGAAACTGAGCTCCCGGCCCTCCTCGCTTTTCTCGTAAAAGACCCACGCCATCTCCGCGCCGATGATGAAGAGGAAGCAGGTGTACCATATCCATATCATCAAGATGACGATGGTGTTCAGGGAGCCGAAGATGGACGTGTAGTCGTTTATCTCCCTGATGTAATAGGAAAAAAGGGACTTCACCACTTCGTAGCTGAAAGATGCGAAGAGTGCCCCCTTGAAAAGGGACATGTTCGTAAGCTTTTTCGGCGGGATGAAGCGGTAGATTATGAATATCAGCACGGTGTTCATGACCAGGGTCGTAACGGAGGATATGATCAGTGGGATCTCCTCCACCGCGGTGATGAAGGTGTTCAGGATGCCGACCTTGTTGAGGTTCTCTTCCATCAGCAGCGCAAGGTCCATGTTCTTCAGTACGGCGATGAAATTCGAGAACAGGGTGATGATCAGTATGGAGGTGGCCATGCCAATGATGATGAAGAAGTGGCGGATCTTCGCCTTCCAGTACTTCCTGCTCTCGCCGATGCGGAAGGCCTTTTCCAGGCCGCGCTCGATGATGTCGAAAACGAAGCTGCCCCACCAGAACAGGAAGGGCACCCAGATGAAGGCCAGGTAGCGCTTCTTGTAGATGATCCGGTCGATGACGGAGATGAAGCGCTCGATGTCGATCGAGGGGAGCTGGCTCTTGAGCTGGGTGGTGTAAAACGCGGCCAGGGCGTCGGACTTGTAGAAGAAGCTCATGATGGCGATGATGACCAGCGAGAGGGGAATGAAGGATATAAGGAGAAAAAAGGCCAGGGCGCAGGTGGACAGCTCGCCGTCATGGTCGCCGAAGTTTTTCATGACCGTGCGGAGATCGACGAGCAGGAAGTCCTTCAGGGCCCTGATCGGTTTCAGTGCGACGATTTTTAATGTGTGCAGCGCTTTTTTGATGTTCATAGATTGCCAGCTCAATGCACTCCTCGCCCCGACGCCTTGATACGGGCTCTGTCCGACTCCGCATGATGGATGTTATCCGGCAGGAGCGGGTTTCCGCCTCTTCACGCCGCATTATAGCCGGCATGTCCGGTTATTTCAAGAAAAAAATTAATCGTCCCTTCCGCCCAGGAGTCCCGCCCTGATGAGGAAGTAGATCAGGGTCACGATGGAGGAGGCGGCAGCGGCGACATAGGTCATGGCCGCCGCCGACAGGACGCTGCGCACGCCCTGGAGCTCGCCCTGGGAGATCAGGCCGTAGGAAGCCAGCATCTCCTTGGCGCGGGACGACGCGTTGAATTCCACCGGCAGTGTGATCACCTGGAAGACCACGACCGCGCTGAAGAGCACGATGCCGATCTTGACCAGGCCCAGGAAACCGAAGATGAAGCCGGCGAGGATGATGATCCAGGAAAGGCTGGACCCGATGTTCGCCACCGGCACCATGGTGTTGCGCAGGACCAGGGGCGAATAGGCCCTGGCGTGCTGTATGGCGTGGCCGGTCTCGTGGGCGGCGACCCCGATGGCGGCCACGGAATTGCTCCTGAAAACATTAGGGGAAAGGCGGATTACTTTCTTTGACGGGTCGTAATGGTCAGAGAGAAAGCCACCTGTCTCGGTGACTGCCACGTTGGTAAGGCCGTTCCGCCTGAGGAGCTCCGCGGCGACATCGGCGCCCGTCATCCCCGATGCCGACATCACCTTTGAGTATTTATTGAAGGTGCTCTTGACCTTCAGGGAGGCCACCAGGGAAAGGATGAGGACCGGCGCCATCATCATCCAGTAGAGCGGATCTATTCCGTAAAACATTTCATTCCTCCGGTATATATCGCATAGTTATTATCTGTTCAAAAATATATACGATCCTTTGTCATTGCGCGGCGCCTCAACGCGGTTCCCGGGCCATTCGAGGGGCGCTTTGTTCGCGATGACAGACTTTTTCATTCTGATCGGACAGTCTTTATATATGAATTGTTACACTGATATTTGTCAATTTTTTAATATCATTGGCGTTTCCGGCGGATATTAACCGTATGACCGGTCCGGGATATGACCCGGGCGCCCAAGGGGCGTTAAGGCCCGGGGAGCGGCCGCGGGGTGATTTCAATTAGATTTGACAATAATGAGAACAGATACTATCTTTGTATTATATTAGGCTCGTTGCTATCAAGATTTCTCCTCATCCCGTAATAACGGGATCCGTCGAAATGACAGTTTGCAACAAGTCAATTATCGACAATGGATACGGTTATTGAAAATATTCCTTGCAATCCTTCATTGTACAGCAGCGTTTATTCTCTTATCGGGGAGCGTGACGGCCGCCGCGACCATTGAGAAAAAAAACCATGACCGGAACGATGCGGGCCATGGGTCGCCCTCCATCCATTCCAGCTGGTCACGCTATAGCTGGGGCCTCTACTACAGGAACCTGGCCACGCGGGACAGGAGTTCATCGGAGCGGGACGGCTACCTGAAAAAGGCGATCCAGTGCTTCAATGAGGCCGCCGCCTCCGGCGGCCCAGCCGACAAGATCTATTTCCAGCTCTCGGAATGCTATTTTTACCGGAACGATTTCGCGGCATCCCTCGAGTATGCCCGCAAAAGCCTGGCCGTCAACAAAACGGACATGCGCGTCTATAACAGGATCTACCATATATACCTGAAGCAGAAGAACTACGATGCCGCGGCGGCGATCCTGGAAGAGTACCTGAAGGAGAAGCCGGAATCGGTCCAGATCATGTTCGTCCTCGGCGAGCACTATTTGAAGAACCTGAACGACCCGGACAGGGCGACGGCTGCGTATAAAAAGGTTATCGCCCTGACCGATCAGCTTCCCATCGAGGATTATTACAAGGAACAGTCGTATCTCAGCCTCGCCTCGATCGCCTACCGCAAGGGCGATATCCCCGAAGCCATAGCGATGTACCGTAACGTGCTGGCCATCAACAAGGAAAACATCGACGCCATCTATTTCCTCGCCCTCACCTGCATGGATGTGCATGACCTTGGCGCAGCCGAGCGGTACGCGCTGCAGTTCATTGAAAAGCGGCCCGGCGACAAGGTTATATTGTCGATACTGGGAAGGATCTATTACCTGCGCGACGACATGAGGGCCGTGAACTTCCTGGGAAGGGCGAAGAACGCGGGGTCGATGAGCGGCATACTGGCCTGGGGGCTCTACTCGGAGCTCATCCGCAAGGACGATATGGCTGAGAAGCTCCTGGCCGGCGTGGTGAAGATTTCCCCGCGCACCATCTCGGTCCACCTGGCCATGGCCCGGATCAACGCCCGCAAGGGGGACGCGAGCGCGGCCTTCAACGAGTACGTGACCACGGGCGTGCTCATGTTCAACAGCAAGCTCTACGAGGAGTCCAAGCGCTGTTTCATGGAGGCAAGCAAGCTCAACGAGTCGGTCCCGGGCGTGTATTACTACCTGGGGAAGGCCTACGAGGAGACTCAGCAATATTCCCTCTCGCTCTATTACTATATCAAGGCGAACAGCCTGCAGCCCGACCTTGACCTGATGCTCCATATCGGCTATCTCTACGGCGTGAAAAAGGAGTATGACGCGGCTATACACTACTTCAACCGGGCGTCGGCCCAGGAGCCGTCGAATTCGCGGCCCTATTTTTTCAAGGGCCTCCTGTCGATCTGGCAGGAGGATTATCCGGCCGCTGAGCGCAATATCCGGCAGGCGATCTCCCTCGACGAGAAAAGCGAGACCTATCATTTTTACATGGCCGTGGTGCTGGAAAAGCTTTCGAAGATCGACGATGCGATCATGTCCCTTGAAAAGGCGATCAAGTACAATCCGAAGAGCGCCCGGGCGTACAATTTCCTCGGCTACCTCTACGCCGACAATAACATGAAGATCGACGAGTCCCTGGCGCTGATCCAGAAGGCCCTGGACATCGAGCCGGACAACGGGGCATATACCGATTCCCTCGGCTGGGCCTACTTCCGCAAGGGCAATTACCGGCGGGCCCTCGAAAAGCTCCTTGTCGCCGAAGGACAATTGAGCAGGGCGAACGCGAACGACCCCGTGGTGTACGACCATATCGGCGACACCTACCTCAAGCTGGGCAACGTCGACGGCGCCCTGAAATACTGGCGTAAATCCAACGAGATAAAGAAGACCGACACTATAGAGGGCAAGATCAAGCACTATGAGAAGAAATAACGGTTTCTCCATCATGGCGAACATCATCATCCTTGCCGCCGCGGCGGCCGCCGCCCTGGGATGCTCCACGGCAACGGTCCGCGACGACGCGACCATCAAGGGGCAGTATCATCCGGCCGGCAAGGAGGGTATCCGCGCCATGGTCGACAGCATTGCCGTCATCAATAAAAAATGCCCCGAATCCTACGCCCTCGATTTCGACATAAACGGCACCTACGGCGACAAGAAGAACAAGATACTGGGGAACGCCCAGTATGATAAAAAGCGGCGGGCCATGCACGTGGCCTTCGTGGATTACATCTTCAAGAGCCCGGTCATGACCATTCTCCGGGAGGGAGACACGGTGCGGGTCTACTACCCGGTTGAGAAGAAGATGTTCGTCGACAGCTCCAAGACCATCGACCTGGCCAATTACGGCGGCGTGACAATCGACTTCGACATGTTCCACGACATCATTACCGGCGCCATCCCCCTCATAGCGGGTTATTCGGTGAAACAGGGCCTCGCCGCCAATGACGGGAAAGGGTCCATGCTGATTCTGGAAAATCCGAAGTATTATCAGACCATATCGTTCCAGGGCAATGACCCGGACAAGATCCTCCTCATCAACAAGAAGACCAGGGAGAAGCTCGAGATATACGTGAAGAAGCCCTTTGCCCAGGGGGCCAGCCGCATCTATTCAAACATCATGATCGTGGCGCAGGGCGTCCGTCTCCGTCTCGACATCACCTTTAAAAAGATTCAGCTCAACGGTCCGGTGAAGGTCAAGACCGTGAAGGACATCAAGCTTCCGGACAACCTGAAGGTCATCCAGATGTAGGGGGCCGCGCCGGGTCGGAAATCAATTAATTCTATAAGGACTGGTGGATACTGTATCCAGCAGGCCTTTAATTATTTCACGCACCAGCTTATAAGTTAAAAAAATATCTTGCGCATATTTGCATATCAATAAAAAATAGTCCTTGACATGATGCGCGACATAATGAAATAGTGAGCCCCAAAGTATTATGTCTCCTCAGGAAAACGATCCCTGTAATTGATACCGTAAGACTGACGAACGATGAGAATGGATTACGTCAAACACGAAATATGCGGAACTGAACTGCGCCTGCGGTTTTTGACGGACGAGCTTGTCTTCAATACCACCTCGTTCATCCTGGAGTTCATCGAGAAGACGCTCCAGGCGTCGAAGGCGGACCGCGTCGTCCTCGACCTCGACGGGGTGGTCCAGATAGACTCCTCCGCCGCGGGCATGTTCATATCTCTTAAGAACAGCATGAGGAAATCGGGGAAAACCCTCGTATTCCAGGGGCTCACCGACGGGGTCATAAAAATTTTGCGTTATCTGGAAGTGGACCGGTTCCTGGAGTTGGACGCAGCCTGATATCGATTATTGATCTCTGCGCCAGGGACCCGCGTCATCGACAGCGGGTTTTTTTGCGGCCCGGCGGGCTACAGTGATGACTTGATCCACTGCACCAGCCGGGCCCTGGGCATGGGTTGCGGTTATGAAAAAAACGCATCCATCCAGCCATACCAATCCCGTGATGTATTCCAAAGGCGCTATGGACGGCAGTAATAATCTGCAGGCCCTGTGTACACTATTGTTGGGATAACCTATATGGACAAATTGATAATCTGATTGACAATTTGTCCAAGACATGTTACATTAAACGCATGTATAAAAGAATGCTTGGGGCGAAGCTCCTTTCGCTGGCAAAACAGTACCCGGTAGTAACCCTTACCGGTCCGAGGCAATCGGGAAAAACGACACTGGTTCGTATCTGTTTCAAAGATAAGTCCTATGTAAGCCTGGAAGATCCCGATATGCGGGAATTCGCCCTGTCCGATCCTCGCGGGTTCCTGGGACAATTTAAAGACGGCGCGGTCATAGATGAAGTCCAGCGGGCGCCAGATCTTCTTTCGTATATACAGGGAGTCGTCGATTCGTCGAAAAAATCCGGTATGTTCATACTTACCGGTTCCCAGCAGTTTCTTCTCCTTGACCGTGTCAGTCAGTCCCTCGCGGGACGCACCGCGCTGTTGAGCCTCCTTCCCCTGAGTCTGCAGGAATTGAGAAAGAACAGGCTGACGCCAGAAAACCTGGACGCTCTGCTCCTCAGCGGGGGTTACCCGTCGATATACGACAGGGGGCTTAATCCCTGGGAGTGGAACGCCAATTATGTCGCTACCTACCTTGAACGGGACGTGCGTTCCATCAAGAATATCGGAGATCTTTCCCTTTTTCAGCGCTTCCTCTCCCTCTGTGCCGCGAGAAGCGGCCACCTGCTTAATTATTCCGAGATAGGCAATGCCTGCGGGATCACCCACAATACCGTCCGGTCATGGATATCGGTCCTCGAAGCAAGCTATATCGTGTTCCTGACGAGGCCCCATCACGGCAATTTCAGCAAGCGTCTGGTCAAGACGCCCAAGCTCTATTTCCACGATACCGGCCTTCTCTGCTATCTGCTGGGCCTTCGCGACAGGAACGCCCTCTCGCTCAGCCCGTTTCGCGGCCATATTTTCGAGACCCTTATCATGGGTGAGATCGTAAAACATTTCATGAACAGGGGGGACAGGCCGGCGATTTCTTTCTGGCGCGACAAAACAGGCAACGAGATCGACTGCATGATCGATTTCAACAACAGCATAGTCCCGGTGGAAATCAAGTCGGGCGCGACGATACTTCCCGATTATTTCAGCGGCCTCGCGTACTGGAAAAAAATATCCGGATCCCATTCAAAGGGCTATGTCGTTTATGGCGGCGATACCGGCCAGAAACGCAGCGATGCAGAGGTCGTTCCCTGGATGGATATGGATTCATTTCTCAAGACGTTATGAATATCCGCGCCAGGGACCCGCGTCATCGACAGCGGGTTTTTTGCGGCCCGGCGGGCTACAGCGACGACTTGATCCACTGCACCAGCTGGGCCTTGGGCATGGCGCCGGCGATATCCTTGATCCTTGCTCCGCCCCGGTAGAGGTGGAGGGCGGGGACGCCCCGGATATCGAAACGCCGCGCCAGCTCCTGATCGGTCATGGCGTTGACCGTCGCTATGGTCACGATCCCGGCCATTTCAGAGGCGATCTCGTCCAGCACGGGACGAAGGCTCAGGCAATGGGGTCAGGTGGGAGTCCAGAACTCGACCAGGACCGCGCCGGGCGCCGATTCCACTACCCGGGAGAAGGTCGCGGCCGTCACCTCGACGGGGCGCCGGGGAAAGCTCAACGCCGCGCCGCATTTGCCGCACCTGGGCCCGCTTCCCAGTTTATCCGCGCGGACCCTGTTGGCGGACCCGCACGATTGGCATCGAAGAAGAACCGCGTCCATGGCTCCCTCCTATCCGCACCGCGAAAAGCCGCAGGACCGGCACACGGAGCAGCCCGATTCGAATTCGAGGGGGCCGTGGCAGTCGGGGCACACGCCGACCATGACGGTTTCCTTCAGCTTGCCGTTGGTCTCGGCGATGTTCTTGGCCGCTTCATGGAGGGTGTCATCGGTGTTGGGCGTCTGGGCCACGCCGGCATGGCGCTCCAGGGCCTTGGCTATGGCGTCGGCGCAGGAGTAGATGCGTCCTCCCTTTTCCCAGGCCTGGTTGGGGCAGCGCACTCCCTTGATCTGCTTGATGATCTGGTCCTTGTCGATGCCGCTGCGCAGGGCCAGGGAGATGAGGCGGCTCACCGCCTCGGTCTGGCTCGCGGCGCACCCGCCCCCCTTGCCCATGGCCGCGAAGACCTCGAAGAGGCCCTGCTCGTCCTGGTTGATGGTGACGTAGAGGGAGCCGCAGCCCGTGGCGATCTTCCGGGTCGATCCCCAGGTGATCTCGCTGCGCGGCCGCGGCGTGATGGGGCCCTGCGGGACCGCCGCGGCGGCGCTTTCCGTGAAGGATCTGCCGTCCGCTTTCTGCCGGGTCTCGAGGACCTGGTTCTCCCGGGACTGGTCGCGGTACACGGTCACGCCCTTGCACCCGAGATGGTAGGCCGACAGGTAGACCTGCTCGATCTCCTCCACCGTGGCGTCGCTCCTGAAATTGACGGTCTTCGACACCGCGTTGTCCACGTGCTTCTGAAAGGCCGCCTGTATCCGGATGTGCCATTCCGGCGAAATGTCGTGGGCGCTCACGAAGAGGCGCTGCGCGTCCTCCGGGATCCCGTCGATGCCCAGGGCCGATCCGTGCTCCGCGATCCGCGTCATGATGTCGTCGGTGAGGAACCCGCGCTCCCGAGCCGTTTCCTCGAAGAGGGGATTGGCCTCGACCAGGATGTTGTTGTCCATGACGTTGCGCAGGTAGGCCAGGGCGAAGATCGGCTCGATGCCGCTGGAGGTCCCGGCGATGATGCTGATGGTGCCGGTGGGCGCGATGGTGGTGGTGGTGGCGTTGCGCAGCGGCGCTGCGCCCTCGTCGGCGTAAGAGGATCTGTCGAAATTGGGGAAGGCGCCGCGCTCCCTGGCCAGCTCCCGGGAGGCGCGCTTCGATTCCTCCTGGATGGTCCCCATGATCGATTCGGCCGTCTCAACGGCCTCCTCTGAATTGTAGGGAATGCCCATGCGGATGAGGACATCGGCGAACCCCATGATGCCGAGGCCGATCTTCCGGTTGGCCAGGGTGTTCTCTTTTATCTGCTCCAGGGGATACCGGTTCAGGTCGATGATGTTGTCCAGGAAGCGGACCGAGAGCCCGGTGATTTTCCGCAGCGCATCGTAATCGATGACGTAAGAGCCTTTTTCCTTCTTGATGACCTTGTTCAGGTTGATGGAGCCCAGGTTGCACGACTCGAAGGGGAGGAGCGGTTGCTCTCCACATGGATTCGTGCTTTCGATGACGCCCACCTTCTTGAGCGGATTGGCGGCGTTGATGCGGTCGATGAAGACGATCCCCGGCTCGCCGCTCTCCCAGGCCTTGCGCACGATGAGGTTGAACACCTCCCGGGCCTTGAGCGCGGCCGTGGCCTGCTTCGTGTTGGGATTGATAAGGGAGTACTCGCCGTCCCGCTCGAGGGCGTCCATGAAGTCGTCCGTAAGGGCCACGGATATGTTGAAATTGGTAAGGGCGTTCCTGTCCTCCTTCGCCCTGATGAAGTCGATGATGTCCGGGTGGTTCACCGACAGGATCGCCATGTTGGCGCCGCGCCGGGTGCCGCCCTGCTTGATGGTTTCCGTGGCCGCGTTGAAGATGTTCATGAATGATACGGGGCCGCTGGAGACGCCCGCCGTGGACTTGACGATGTCGTCCTTGGGACGGAGGCGGGAAAAGGAGAAGCCGGTGCCGCCGCCGCTCTTGTGGATCAGGGCCATGTTCTTGACCGCGTCGAAGATCCTGTCCATGGAATCCTCCACGGGAAGGACGAAGCAGGCGGAGAGCTGGCCCAGGGGCCTGCCGGCGTTCATGAGCGTGGGCGTGTTGGGAAGGAACCGGAGGTCCGCCATCATCTCGTAGAATTCATCGGCGCGCCTGTTGACCTCGGACGCCGGCGATCCGTGGAGGAGGTCCGCGGAGGCCACGAACCTGGCCACGCGCTTGAAGAGCTCCTCCGGCGTTTCAATGATTGCTCCCTTGTCGTCCTTGGCAAGGTACCGCTTCTCCAGCACGATGCGGGCGTTTTCCGTAAGCTGTGGTTCTTTTTTGGAAGAAATGATGATATCGGTCCACTCCATGTCTCTATCCCGGTAACGAAAATGATAACGTGTTGAAAGGCAGCGCGCGATGCCTGTTAAGAATCCCCCCAACCCCCCCGGAGGGAGGCTTTCAGGACAGCCCCATCGCGCGGTGCTCCTGTTTATAAGTATGATAATTGATTGTTAAGAATCAATAATGATTATTAGACTTGTTGCAAAACTTCGTTTTGCGATTACAGGAGAGCCCCTGCGGGGCTTTTTTCGGAGGCTTCGCCCCCGGCCTCGTAAATAAAATGAGAAAAACAACAAGTCTTTTGAGGAAACCGCCGGCATCGACCGGTCCCGTGCCCCCAGAGGGTACATATTAAAGAAAAAAACTGCTCTTTTATTGAAAGACAAGCAGTTTCCTGAGGTCCCCGTGCTTAATATAGTAAGGAGGGGATTCTTATTCAAGGAAATTGTCAAGAAATATTTATTATGTCTTATTGCGAAAATAGACCGCTGATAATTATTATTCTCACCGAACAACCTGGATGGGAAAAAGTCATTGACTCACATTGCTCAAAGTGTATACTATTTAGCATTCATTCACTTTTATTATAGTTATGCTAAGATATATACGGTATACTCTATCATATATTCACATTCTTACAATGGCCGTGTTCGCGGCCATTCTGCCGTTACTGGCATGTTCCGGGAATCAGAGCGGCACCGACCGGGTGAAGATTACCGGGGTCAATGCATATTATACCGAGGCTGACGTGGCCAAAGGGCCGAAGACCCTGGAGACCACCATCCGCGTTACCATGTCCCACGGCGCCCACGAAAAGGCGGACATGCGATGCGTCGCCTGCCATCACAAGCACTCCAACGATGAGCGGATAAAAAAATGCGCCTACTGCCACAAGGGCCTGGAGGGGGCGAAGCTGTTCCATAACTTCTGCGTCACGTGCCACCGGGAGAAGAAGAAGGGACCGGTCCCCTGCAACGAATGCCATATCGAAAAGAAAGGGACCAGCGCTTACAAGGACATTGAAAAGATGTACGGAAAGACCTTCGTCTTCGACAAGAAGAGCCATAAGGCCCATGAAGAGGCGGCGGTGGAATGCAACGTCTGCCACCATGACGCGGGCAAGGAAAAGAACAAGAAGAAGTGCTCCGCCTGCCACGTGGGCAGATCGAAGATGGTCATCCTCCACTATTTCTGCAAGGATTGCCACAAGAAGCAGAGCGGCCCGGTGAAGTGCCAGGAATGCCATGCCGGCGTCAAGTCGGATTACCAGAAGGTCAGGGACGTCATACCCCTGGAAAAAACGGGGCACCGGCTGCCGCAGATCCGTTTCAACCATAAGGCCCACGTGGAGGAATACAACACCGAATGCGTGGACTGCCACCACCTGGGGTCCATGAAGAAGTGCTCCTCGTGCCACGGGAAAAAGGACGAGGGGGCCGTCATCAATCTCAAGGCGGCGTTCCACCAGCAGTGCCACGAATGCCACCGGCGCACGGCGGGGCCGCAGGGGTGCCACAGCTGTCACAGGGGCGGGGACTAGACGATCACTCCAGAGGCGGGGAGGCGGGTCATGAACCTGTTTGGACGCGTATACGCAATCTTCAAAAACATCAGCATCCGCAATAGGGTCAAATACGTCCTTCTCTCGGTATGCGTGTTCATATCCCTCATTTTTGTCGCCGTGAATTACCTGCTGACCGGCTCGTGGCTCCAGGACCTCATCCTCGCCAATTACAGCGAGATCGCGACCAAGCAGTTCGAGTTCATCGAGTACTGGATGGAGCGCCGCGCCGAGCATATCGAAAAGCTGTCGAAGGCGCCCCTGGTCGTCGAAGCGGCCGTGCAGATGGACCAGGGGGGCAGGGTCGCGCCGAACACCGCGGCCGCGCTGAAAAGGTATCTCGACGACGTGATGTACGACCAGGGCTCCTATGCCTGGATCCTCCTCGTCGACAGGAAGGGGAACATCGGCGCCTCAACCGACGGCAGGCGGGGCCTCCTGGACGAGGAGATGTTCGAGCGGATACCGAAGCGCCATGACATCCATATCTTTCCTTCATACGTCGAAAAGCTCAAAAAGGGAAAAACCGTCATCCAGCCGATCAGCTTTCCGGTCTTCGGCGGGAACGGCGCCGCGCGCGGCTATATCATCTGCGCCATAAACATGATGGTCATGGACGATTCCCTGAGCATCATCAATCTCGGGAAGAACGGGAACGCCTATATCATAGACGCGAAGGGGCAGGTCGTGTGCTCGTCCCGCGATTACGAGTTCAAACACGGCGTCGGCGTGCTGAACGATTATTATATCGCCGCACAGGACGCGGGCCGCGGAACCGGGTTCCAGCTTGTGGACCCGAAGTCGCGGCAGCCGGTCAAGAGCGTGGCGGCCTGCCTGGAGAGCGGCCACGCCGGCCATGACAGCTACACCAACCATGAGGGAAGGGACGTGATAGGGATCTGGAAATGGCTCAGCTATTTCCAGTGGATGTTCCTGATCGAGATCGAGAAGAGCGAGGCCTTCGCGGCCATCACGAGGACCATCATGATCTATCTCGCCATCGGCGCCCTCTTTGTCGGCTTTTCCGTCGTCATCGCCCTGCGCCTGTCCCGGGACATCAACCGGTCCATGACCTCCTTCATGGAGTCCTTTGGGAAGGGAGCCCTCGGCGACCTCTCGGTGCGCTACCCCGTGTCGGACCGGTCGACCGTCACGGTGTTCCAGAAGAAAGACGACGGGTACATCCCCTACGACCGGGGCCGCGGGTTCTGCTTTTTCGAGATCGGGTCCATCGCCCGCCGCCTGGGCAAGGAGGCGCTGTGCAGGGATATTCTGGAGAAGAAATACAAGTCCTGCGTCCAGTGCGGGGTCTACAGGGTGAACACGGAAAACCAGATGCACAACCTGGGCGTGTGGTTCAATCTCTTCATCGCGAAGATCAACGATGTGGTCAGGAGCACGATGTCCCTGTCCCAGGAGCTCTTTGTCTCATCCGACGAGATGTCCTCCTCTACAAGCGCCTTTTCCGATAACGCCAACACCCAGGCGACGTCGGCGGAGGAGATCATGGCCACGGTGGAGCAGCTCACCGCCGGCTTCACCAACATATCCGACCGGGTCAAGGAAGAGAACCTGAGCCTCAAGGCCATGGTCCACCGGGTCAACGAGCTGACCAGGATCATCGACACCATGGGAGACAAGGTCAAAAACACGCAGATCAACACCGATGATTTCATGGGCAAGGCCAGGCACGGGGAGCGGCTCCTCAATGACATGAACCAGTCGATGATGAAGATCAACACCAGCTCCAACGAGGTGATGAGCATCATACAGATCATCGACGGCATATCCGAGCAGATCAACCTCCTGGCGCTGAACGCCTCCATCGAGGCCGCGCGGGCCGGCGAGGCGGGCCGCGGCTTCGCCGTGGTGGCCGACGAGGTCTCCAAGCTCGCGGACCAGACCGCGTCGAGCCTGAAGCAGATCGACGGCCTCATCAAGGCGAACAACAGCGAGATACGGAAGGGCCTGCACAACGTGGAGGACACGGTGGAGACCATCGCCGCCATCATCGACGGCTTCAACCTGATCAGCGGGATGATGAAGGAGATTTCCGACACCATGGAGATCGAGCTCAACACCAAGGCGACCGTCGTGGACGAGATGGACAGCATCAAGGAGCGTTCCGACGCCATAGAGGACGCGACGCACCAGCAGATGGTGGCGTCGGACGAGATCGTCAAGGCCGTCAGCGTCATCAACGAGACGACCCAGCACATCGCCGCCCGGGCGGAGGAGCTGGCGGCGAACTCGGAAAACATGCGCAACGAGGCGGATCTCCTCAACCGGAGCATAAGCTATTTCAAGCAGGACGATTCGGATAAATAGAAGGGACGCCGCGGCCCCTAGCCGGCGGTGGAATAGAGGATCTTGCCCGAGTCGGCGAAGCTGTAGTCCCCCAGGGGCTCCACGGTCTTCCTGAACTTCTTCGACTGCAGCGATTCGATGAAAAGCTGTATCCCCTTTTCGAAGAAGGTGTCCTTGCCGATAACCATGTCGAAGCTTTCCCGCGCGAGGGGGATGAAGGGTATGTCCATGAGCTTGGATATGGCCACGGAGGATATGCCCGCGTCGGCCTTGCCGGAGAGGATGGAAAGGCCTATCTCGAAATGGGTGTTCACCACGTTCTGATAGCCCTCGATAGAGGCCGCGTCGATGCCGGCCTTTTTTAAATTATGATCGATAAAGAGGCGAATCCCCGAGCCCTCCTGCCTGTTGATGAAGCGGACGCCCGAGGCCAGGTCCTCGATTTTTTTCACTTTTTTAGCCGCCTCGGGCGACACCATGATGCCGATCTCGCGGTAGAAGAGGTGGACCACGGCGATCTTCCTGTCCGCCAGGTGCGAGGATATGTACGGAATGTTGTAGGTCTTGCTCTCCGGGTCGAAAAGGTGGCACCAGGCTATGTCGGACTTCGATTCCTTGAGGAACTCCAGGCCCTGGGTGCTGCCGATGTTGCAGGAGAAGATCGAGAAGTGCTCGGAGTTGTTCTGGCTGATGAGGAGGTCCAGGACCGGGTCGTTGCTGCCGGCCGCCAGGATGCGGCTGCCGTGGCCGTTGGCGGTCCTTTTATCGGGGCTGTGGCGCGCCGACGTGTCGATCCACTCGTCGATGAGGTGCTTCGGGAAGATCCACTTGCCGGTGACGCGGGTGCACGGGATGGAGCCGGTCTTGATGAGGGCGTAGACCTGCTTCTCGTTGATGCCGAGGTATTCGGCTACCTCTTTGGTGTTCATCAGTTTTTCCGGCATTGTTGTCCTTTGGAGATATGATACTCTTGATGTTTATATATCGTCAATGAAAAAAGTAGGATATCATCGCGAAAATGTTATATTAATCGTTCATATGGTTTAATATTTAAGATTTATACCGCCATAGAACATCCGTCCCGGCCCTGGGTTGAAGGGATCGGCGAAATAATCATCCAGAATGTTTTTGCAGAGAATATATACCGTAATATATTTATATATTTTTTGTGAAATTTTTACATTCAGCATGAACGGATTATGTAGCTTTACCGGCTCGAAAAAGCTGCGTGAAAATGCGGCGAATTGTACATCCGGCGCCGGGCGGACACGCATGGCATACATGATCTGGTTGAATTTGGCGTTTCCCCATAATGCCAGCATAGTATCACTTTTAAACAGTAGCCGCAGATCGGCGACAATTTGATGCTCGGGAGTCAGTTCAAGATGGGGCCCCTTGTTGACTTTTGCGTTCCATGAATCGTCCATGTTCACGCAGTTGAGATACGTATAATAGAATGAGGCGTTTATCTTTTTGAAAATCGATATGTTTTTCTTCTCGAAGGTAACGTAGGCTTCCGCGCCCTGGGAGACGATTTTTTCTATGTTAACCGGCGGCTCATCGGAGCCCGCAATCTTCTCGATGCGGTTCCTCACCAGGCTGATGAAGTAGTCCGCGCCGAAACTCAGGCTTCTATCCAGGAAATAGAACTGGTACCCGGCGTTGCCGTTGTACGATCGCTCCGGCTTCAGGCCGCGGTCGTACAACGAGGCGATGACCTTGTCATACTCCCCGAGTGTGGGAAAACGCGTTTTCATGGAGCCGGCGATCTTTATGTCGAGCAGGTCTGGAACGGCCGTGATGACGATGCCGGCCACGGGATTGAAGGAGTCGCGTGTTCCCCAGATGGTGGATTTGTCGCGCACGATATAGGCCGGGCCGTAAAAATCCGGGTAATCTTTGTTGCGTGATTTGAATTTTGTGAAATTTTGCGCGTCGTATGATATGCCTGCGGAGAGGCGCAGGCGATCCTTGATGTTGACCTCGTCCTCGATGGCCACGGTGAGGAACGAAGCCTTGAGATATGATACCGTGTATTTGTCGAGGCCGAATCCGGCGGTAATGACGGGCCATGACTCGATCAGGGACTTGGCCTTCTGCCGGGAGGTGAAGCGGTCCTCGCGCCAGGTAACGGCCATGTTCAGGCGGTTCCATTCCGTGATACGGTAGGAGGGGTAGACATTCACGCCATAGGACATGTAGGTTTCGTAATCATAAACGGGGCAGTATCGTCCATCATTGGGCCTCGCGGCAGGGGCGTCCTTTTCATAGAAATGCCAGTTGTCAGCGTATCCTAACTGCGACGCGTAGTCGTAGGAGACAAACACATTGGCCCTGATGAGGAGCCGGTCATAGTCAATGGTGATGTAGGGGTACACGGTGTACCGGTATTTCTTCGGCCACACGAAGGATCGGTTCCTGAGGGCCGCTTTCTTGACGTCACCCTGGGTGGGAACCTGGAACAATGGGTCCTTCCACCAGAGGTTCTGGAGCTTGTAGTCGCTGAAGCAGTTGTTCTCGTAGGTGTTGGTTTTTGCCGATCCATAGCGGAACAGGGCTGCAACGCCGACGTCCACGTGATTGCTGAACTCGTACCCGATCTTGGCCGCCAGGTTGTATTTGCGGTACTCGTTATGGTTCCACTTTCCGTCGTCGAACAGGTAGCTGTACTGGGCGGGCATGGTTACCTGGTCGTAGGTGAAGTTGTACAGGTAAGGCTTGATGAATTTAGTGTACCAGCTTATCTTTTTCGCGCGGTCGAGTTTCGCAGAAGGTCTGTATCCGCCGGAGTTGTGGAAAGAGCCGGTAATCCAGTAGTAGAACTTTCCGAAGGGAGCGCCATGGGCGAAGCTGGCTGACCCGTTTTTATATTGCCCATATTCGCCGTTCGCCTCCGCGAAAAGACGCGTCGGCTTCCTGGTCACCACGTTGATGGAGCCGACCGCGCCACCGGTGCCGTAAAGGGCGGAGGACACGCCCCGGTTCACGTAGATGCGGGACACGTTCATGACCGGTATATCTGAAAGGTCCACATCGGTTGAATAGATGTCGATCACGGGGATGCCGTCTACCAGGACCGCGATCTTGTCCTGGTCGAATCCGCGTATCTTCGCGCGCACGTGTCCCTTGGTATGGCGTTCGATGGCCACGCCGGGCACGGTCTCCAGTGAATCGTCAAGGGTCTTTTCGCTCCGGTCCCGTATGTCCTCCTGGTTTATTGTCGTGGTGATGGCCGCGGCATTGATATTGGCTATCGCTTTTCCGGAGACTATGATTTCCCCGGCTGAAAAGACACCACTATGCTTTTTCTTGCGTTGAAATGGATCCCCTGCTTTCTTCGTGGCGCTCGATTTGCCGAATCCGCCGGTAATATTATTATTGTTTCCCAGTACCTGTGCTTCGATTCCGCGGGATAAAAGAGGAAAAAATACTAATGCGATTGTAATTGTTATAAATGATAGAACGTGATAATTTTTCTTTAATAAAATTATTATCATATCATTTTTATCTATTCCTTGCCAAATAACTTGACAGGAAGTATTCTCAATATACCTCATTGTAACAGCATATTGGAATACTCCCTTCTTGTTTAATAATATCTAAGTCAGCTGGTCATAAACTACATAAATTTTTACGGGCAACTGGTAGAATCAAACATAGCACCTGCGCCGGTGCCGGCGCCCGTAGGAAAATCATAGGTGTCGTTGAATGTTATTGTAACGGATGAAACAGTTGGTATACTCACTGTTGTCGCTTGAGATATGCAATAAGTGCCATCGGCAGTTGTATCATATAATGTATAGAAATCGCCTTTATTGTCAGCATTATCCCCGCTCTTGTAGTCATAGAACACCATAAGGTAATAATCACCCGACCATATGCCTGTAATGGTTATAGTTTGTTGCGTACCATCAGTTACAGGGCCAGATGTTCTTCCTGAATATACGCAAACTGGAGATCTGGTATATGTGGGTCAAACATTGTAAAGATATGCATATATGTATTGTGTGCCAGTACTTGCAACATAAGTACCTGTATACGTCACATTAACCGTCAGCGTCTTGTTCCCTAGTAAAAATAATAAGTTCGTAAGATTTGTTTCATTTTTATTAGCTTTTTCCTCATCGCAGCTGAAGATAGGCGTAATCATTAGCAGCATCACAAAAACCAACAGTTTCTTTTTCATAACTATTTATCCTCCTTAGTAACAAAGTATTACAAATCAATTATACAAATAATTTATGTCAAATACAAATAATTATACAAAAGTAAGAAATAGTCATTATTTGGGAATATTTTTCTTTCATGGAAATTTTTTTCGAAATGGTCACTTCTTTTCCAACTGGTACGTGAAGAACCCCGCCTTCCTGAGGGCCTCTGGGGCACGGCGCTGAACGACCAGGTCGCGTAAGCCATGAGGTATGCGCCGCCCTCGGGGACCACCTACTTCTATTCGCGTAATTTCTTCGACACGGTGAAGCTCCACAACCAGTTCAACCTGAACGTGAAGGTGTCCCAGGAGATATGGAAGCGTTTCACCCTCTATGTTCTTTTCAAGAACATCCTCGACGACTACAACCCTGACCCCTTCAATCCGGGGCCCGGGTTCCTCTGCTACGGAGGGTTCGAGGCGAAGCTGTAAGCTACTTCTTTTCCAGCAGGTACGTGAAGAACCCGGCCTTCCGGAGGGCCCTGAGGGTGAGGGCGCCGAGGAGGCCCCCCAATGCGCCGAAGACGATGTAGCCGACCAGGGCCTTGGCCAGGCCCAGGGCTATAAAACCAACAGGCGCCCCTGCTACCATGCCGAAGATCCACTTGACCATGAACTTGCACAGGTGCCCGAACACGCCGGCCAGGGTGGCGCAGGCGAAGTTCTCCGGGTCGCGCAGGAGGAGGAGCCCCAGGTCGGCGCCGACGCCGGCCATGGCGTAGGAGAGGAGGGTGTTGAGCCCCCCCAGGTCTCCCATCCCGAGGAAGGCGGCCATGATCCCCGACGTGAGGCCCACCAGGCTCGCTGCGCCCCGCTTCGGCACCACCCGGGCCGCGACGATGATGATGGCCATCCAGAATATCCCCGAGTGGCCCGAAAGCTGCAGCGGCAGGTGCAGGGCGATTTTGGCCACCACGATGAGGGCCGCGAAGAGGGCCAGGAGAAAGAGCTGGAAGGTGGAAAAATAGCGTTCCGTCACCGCCGGAGCACCTCTATCCTGTCAACGTCCTGCACCCATCGCTCCCTGGTGTCAAGGCCCTTCATCGTGGAAACCAGCTTCAGGTTTCCCTGCTTCGACAGGGCCAGGATGATGTTGTTCCGCCTGTCCGAAATATCTCTCCACGACACCTCGGCTTTCTTGCCCCGGGCCGTGCTCTCGACGCGCACGATGGTATCCATGGATATTTCTTCTTTTTTAACATACAACTTCAGAACATCCCCGAGGAGCCATCCCTCCTGGAGCTTGTTCTCCGCGCCGTCGCGGAAACTTGTTTTCCCGAGGCCCGCCGATTCTTTCCGGCAGAAGCTCCCTATGACCTTCCCGCCGGAGGAGACCGGAACGCACCCTTCCGAATACTCCTTCTGGCCCTTGTCGCGGGAGCGGTAGAGAAATCCCCCCCTGCGGGTGGACTCTATGGCCAGGATGGCCCCCGTTACAACCGCTATAATGACGACGGCGATGATGATGCGGCGCGTGGTGCTCATTTGTCACCTCCAGAGGATAAATATGGCTGCCAGGGCCAGGGCCCCGGCCAGGATGGCCCAGTCCATCGGCCCGGTGGAGAGTCTCCGGTATGGGCTCCGGCCCGGCGATTCGAAGCCGCGGGCGTAGGCGGCCTCGGTCATGGACCAGGCGCGCCGGGCCGTGAGAACCACCGCCGGCACGGTGAGGCAGACCAGGTTGCGGACCTGCTCGAACAGGTAACGCCACCCGCGCGGCGCGGTAAAGGCGCCCCGGGCCCTCTGGGCCTCCAGGATGGCGCGCCATTCCGCGTCGATGCCGCCCACGGCCTGGAAGGAGAGGCTTACGCTGAAGGCGTACCGGTACGGCACGCGCATCCACACCAGCGCCATGCAGAGCTCCGACGGCGTGGTGGTGGAAAAGAACATGGCGAAGACCCCGGCCATCAGGAGGAGCCTGAGTGTCACCACGACCGCGAGGTCGAGGGAGACCGCCAGCCAGTCCACCAGGAAGAGTACCCCCAGTATCCACTTGAGCTTCCACGCCTGGCGGGCCGCTTCAGGGAGGAGCCGGGCCCACAACAGGAACAGTACATATACCGAAGTGAAAACCAGCAGCTTTTCGAGGGGGAGCATCACCGCCAGGGAGGCGCACAGGCAGAGGGCGAGCTTGGTGCGCGGGTCGACGCTCCGCAGGGGCGATTGTTCCGACAGGGCGGCGACGGCCGTTCCATAGGAAAAATATTTCAGTATCTTCATCATGCCGTTATGCCCTCCCGGCCCGTGTCGGCCGCCCAGGCCGGCACGAACATGCCGGCCCGCTCCCATGCGGCGGCGTCGAGGAAAACCTTTTTCGGCGGCCCGTCGGCGGCGATCCCTTCCGGGCCGAGGAGGATCAGGCGGTCCGCCATGGCCGCCAGGTGCAGCTCGTGGGTGGTGAAGAGGACTATCCTGCCGCCGGCCGCGAGGCCGCGGCAGATGTCGATCAGCATCATCTTGTGGGCCGTGTCCTGTCCCAGGGACGGCTCGTCGAGGAGGATGCCGTGGGCCGCCTTGCGCATCAGCACCGTTGCCAGGGCCACGCGCTTTTTCTCTCCCTCGCTCAGTATCAGCGGCGGCGTTTCCTCGTACGTCCCGAGGCGGAGGGTCTCCATGAGCCAGGCATACCAGGCCATGTCAGGATCCTTGACGCGGTAGAGGATCTCGGCCCGGACCGAGGCGTTGAAGAGCTGGAGGTCTGCGTTCTGGTAGACCTGGCCGAGATCGGGGCGCCCGCCGCCGATGGAGACCGCGCCGTCGTGCTTCTGGAGCCCGGCGAGGGCCCGCACCAGGGTGGTCTTCCCGCAGCCGTTCCTGCCGACGACGGCCGTCACCTCCCCGGGCTCGATCGCAAGGTCAAGATCCCTGAGGATATCCTTCCCGCCTATTCTTACGCCGAGGCCGGCTGCCTGCAGCGGCCAGCCATGGCGGGTACCCGGGGCCGGCGCGGCCCCGGGCCATTTCCCCGGCGCGGCGGCGCGGCCGGGGACGGTAATTTCGTCCAATGCAGCCACCCTCAAGCCCGGCATGGCGGCGAGGTAATCCGAACGGTGCTCGAAGATGACGATGGTGACGCCGGCGCGGGTCAGCTCCGAGAGGTGGCGGACCAGCTCCGTCGCGGCCGTGACATCGAGCATCGAAAGGGGCTCGTCCAGCACCAGCACCGGCGGACGGCGGGCCATGATGGCGGCCAGGGCCAGCTTCTGCTGTTCCCCGCCGGAGAGTGTATGGGGGTTTCTCCGGCGGAATCCCCCGAGGCCGAAGCGCCCCAGGGCTTCCTCCATGCGGTCCCGGATCTCAGCGCGTCCGAGGCCCAGGTTTTCCAGGCCGATGAGGATCTCCTCCTCCACGGTATTGCCCAGCATCTGCATGGAGGGGTTCTGGAACACGAACCCGGCAGTCCCGGCGAGCTTCCAGAGGGGCGTGGCGGCCGTGTCGAGGCCGCCGACGCAAACGCTCCCCTTCATGGCGCCGTGATAGATGTGGGGGATGAGGCCCGTGATACAGCGGGCCAGGGTGCTCTTGCCGCACCCGGAGGAGCCGGTCAGGTGGAGCATCTCCCCTTCCTTCACTGAAAAATCAAAGGGCCCGATTCCCCTGCCGTGCTGGGGATATGCGTATGTCAGTTCGTGTATCTGTATCATATAGTTCTAACCCTCACCCCCCAGCCCCCTCTCCCATGAAATTTTGAAGTAAGGAGAGGGGGATAAGAGAAATAGCCTTTAACGCGGGAAACCCTCTCCTTTTTTCAGATCTTAATGGGAGAGGGTGCCCCGGCTTGTCCCGAGCCCCATCGAGGGGAGGGGCGGGCGAGGGTATATTGTTTTAATTCAGCTTCAGGGGCTCCCAGCGGCCGTCGCGCCATTCAACATAGGCGATGGGCCTGCCGCCGCGGCGCGCGGGCCTGATCTTGTCGGCAAGGACCATGCCGGAGGTGACGGCTTCCTCTTCCAGGGTGCGTATCTCCGCCACGCCCGCGTCGAGGACCGCTTCCGCCGGGACCAGGCCCGCCAGGTCGCGCACCCTGCCGCAGAGGAGGTAGCGGCCGTCGTCGCCCGTTGCGGTGAGCCCCACGGACGCCAGGGCGCCGATGACGCCGTCCTGGGTTCCTCCCAGGCCCTCCAGGGCCATGCCGTGGGACCGGGCCAGGTCCCGGGCTTCATCCTGGGTGACCAGCCGCGTCTGCGCGTTGCGGCCGTGCTCAATCACCTGGACGGGTATGTCGCGGGTCACGCAGAGCCCGGGATCGCTGCCGACCTGGAAATCGGAGAGCATCAGGGCCTTTACCATATCGAAGATCCCGACTATATCAACCCTCTTTTTTTCGCGAAGGATGATGGTGGCGCTGCTGTTATGGCTGGTGAAGGGCACGCGCGGATCTTGGAGGAGCTGGTGGCGCACCACGCCCTCAACGGAAAAATCGGTTGATAGGACGGCGGCGATGTTCCGGGCGAGGCGGCCCGTGCCGCGGGAGTTCAGGGTGTCAGTGTCATCAATGCCTATGTAAATCATCACGCACCGCGATCAATGGGTTTATCCGGATCATGACCAGGACATACCGGTTAAGAGAAATCGGAAGGAAGAACAACCTGGTAAAGTGAAATGTATTTAACCGGGTCTTTGGAGTCAAGGAAATTGATGAAAAACGGTGTCTTTTCGTAATATTTTGTTTTTTTGATATGGGAGACCGCGAAATTATTCCCAAAGAAAAAATATCATAAAATATTACAAATTATCGCAACGATCCGATCACGGGAATGATCCCCGGGACGCCGCCTTTTCATTCTTGGCGGCGCCCGGTAATCTCCATGGTCACCGGAGGATGCCCCGGCGTGATCTCAGGCACATGGTCCTTGCGGATCTGTCCCACCTTGAGGAATTTACCGACGAGAAGGATGTGTCTCGCCGCCGGCAGGTTCCTATAGTCCACTTCATTCAGGAATCTGCCGACACTGCTGCTGATCACTTTCTGCGTGTCCGGGTCTCCGGCGTTTTGCACGACGGCGACCGGGGTGTCTTCGGGATAATACCGCTTGAGCCGCGTAAAAAACCGGGGATAATCAAGGAGCATGGTGTACACGACAAGGCTGCTTCCGGCTGCCATGAGTTTTTCATTCATGTCGACCCTGCCGTTCCAGTCATCCATGGTCAGAATGACCGCGCTGGTGTCGTATCCGAAGGTGGGACTCATCTTGACCGCGGCGCTGGCCGCCTGGAAAGCGCCTATGCCGGGGACGATCTCGGTCGCTATGTCCCCGGGAAGCATCTCGAGCATGAACGTCAGGCCGTATACCATGGGGTCGCCGCTTTGCAGGTCCGCCACCGTCTTGCCGCCGCGGACGGCGGCCGTTACGCGATCGACAAGCGATTTCCTGGCCCTGATGCCGAGCTCAGCCCTGGCCCGGCGCTTCGGGTCCCGTATTTTTGATGGGTCGGCGCCGTACATGATGCGGAGGCCGACGGTGCGGTACCACACCTCTTTTCCCCCGAGATATTCCTTCCATGACTCCCTGTCGCGGTCGCTTTCAACAAGGACAATGTCCGCGTCTTTGATGACATTGACGGCCCGTACGCTGATAAGATCAGGGGCGGTTCCCATGCCGACAATGTAGAATTTTCCCGGCCCCGGTTTTTTACAGGAAAGAAAGGCCATGAACAACAGGGCCAGGCAGACGATCGCTTTGGGCTTCATGATAGCTCCTCGGTGTTAATTAAATATGGTTATACCCGGTTTCACGCTTCGTTGCGTTTTCTCAAAATCTCTATGAAGTACCATGTCATGATGACCAGGATGAGGGTGAAGCCGGCGATGATGATCGGCAGTCCCGGATCCGATATCACCAGCAGCTGGACCGTCTGGCTCGGCTCCCGCTTCCTTTCCTTTGACCTGAATGTTTCCGACCTGTTGCAGGTTTCCTTGTTTTCCACGATCTGCGCAGGCTGATTGAGACGGGCTTTTCCCTGCTTCTGCTTCACCATGTCGAGGTGAAGACGGTAGCCCTTGTATCTCACCGATTCGAGATAGGAAATTGATATATCGCCGCCATCTCCGCCTGTAAGGGTAACCCTGGTCTGCATGATCCTTTTCGAGAGGCGGGATCCCTCGGGGAAATATGCGTCCGCGATCCGTTGTACGGTCAAGGGAGGGACCGAGGGATTGATAACGATTTCAGCGCCTTCGGAGAGGGGAATCCTGGTCCAGGACCCCATGGTAATGGTCATTGCGTGGCCGATCATGACCGCTATGAATAGCATGTGCACGATCGACGGCAGGAGAGAAATGACAAAGCGGTAATCTTTTGCCGATGAGCCCGCTGCAAGCTCCCTCAGACGGTTAAAGGTGCAGGCAACGGTGTTCAGCCCCAGGAGCGCCAGCACGGTAATCAGCGCCGGCAGCCACCAGTTTACGGCCGGTCGGGAAGAAAGCTCCCGTGCCAGCCAGTCCTGGATCCGCAGCTCGTTCATTGTCTTAAAATAGGCGAAGTCCATCGAGGTGTAAAACATCCCCGTGATAAAAAGCGCCGCCGCCGCCATAAGGAGCCAGAATGACAGCCTGATATTTCCGATGGCGTTCAATATTTTTTGTACCATGTCATCCTCCAATCCGGGGAAAGCTGTTCTCGTTCAGGTATGAGCTGCTGGTGACGGCCAGGACGATGAGCGACGCCAGGATGACGAACCAGGCCCGCCGCTTCACGTTCCATCCGGATATGTACCGCAGGTGGATATATGAGGCGTAGATGAGCCAGATAGCGGTGGAGCTCATGTGCCGGGGTCCCCACTGGAAGGTGTTGCCCCAGCCCAGGAAGCACCATACGGCCCCGATAACCTGCGCGATCGAGTAAAGAAGAAAGCCCCAGACGGCCAAATCGTGAAAGGTGTCAGTGTTTTCCTTCCCCGCCAGCAGGGCTGCCGCAAATAAGGCCGCGCAATAGAAACAGGCGTGGCCGAAAATCTCAACGGTGAAAAACGCGATCGCCCAGAGGGTGAGCTTGTTCGGCGTGGGGGGAATTATTCCCTTGGCGTACCACGCGGCGAAACAGACGGACAGGAGCAGGGGTATGAGAACGAGCCCCCATCGTTCGCTTTTTTTCAGACCCATGATGATCAGGATCACGGCCAGGTACCAGGGCAGCAGGAAGGGTCCTTCAACCAGCGGGTTGGGAAGGAAGGTGCCGGCTATCCAGCCCCGGCCGAAGAGGTACAGCGTATACAGGAGGAAGCCGGCGCACAGGACGATGAGGCTGGCCGTTCTCTTCCTGAGGAGATAGAGCAGGGCGGCCGCGGCGAAGATGCCGCCGGCGGCGTACAGATAGACATGGTTGTTGGTGGTGAACATTGCGTCCTCCGTTATTTACTTAAAGTCCCTGATGATGACGACGTGGGTGAGACCCCACACGTCGCGGTCCACGAAATAGTCGTCCACCGGCGCCAGCATGTAGGTGCCGGTGGTCTTCTTGCCGTCCAATTCCTTGAGGATCATGGAGGAGGCGCCGTCGCCGGAAAGGAATATCTCCCGGCCCGACATCAGCACGCGGTAGCCGTCGCAGGCCACGAAAAGAAAGAAATCGTCGGGACCGCAGTCCCTGAAGTTCTTTGTGAGAAATGACCGCAGGCCGTAGCCGGCGGCGGAGGATACGCCCTTGAATCCCTGGCCGTGGCCCACGCGCACCCACCGGTCCGTCTTCTGCTCCGTGACGCCGTTGAAGGTCACGGCCTTCACGGCGGCTCCGTCAATGGAGGAGATGCCGGTGGATTCGCATTTGGCGCCCTTCTTCATGACCGGGAGTTTGTCGTCGGGCGTTCTCAGGACAACGAGCTTGATCTGGGTCACGTCATCGAGGTACCGCGACGTGTCCGGGTCCCGGGGGCAGATGAGGCGCAGCCCTTTTATGTTTTCCTTATACTTGTTCTTCGTGTATTTCTGCGGGTCCTTGCTGGGGAGCACCTGGCGGCGGTGAAAGGCCAGGGTGAAGGGATGGCGGTCGTCGGTCATGATGAGCTCGCCGTAGCTGAAGCGCGCCTTCTTCCCCGAGCTCGAGTGGAACACCACTGCGATGTCCAGGGGCCGGTCGAAAGCGGCGTTCTTCGGCTTCTGCGGGGTGACCCCTTCGAGGATGTTGTACAGGGGTATGCCGGTATACACGTAGGTCCCCTCGAATTCACCGGCTGATGATATTTCCCTGGTGCGGATCCGCGTGGTGGCGAACTTGTTCAGGGTGTATGACGACAGATCGTATTCTTTTTTCACCAGGCCGGAGATTTTAAGGGAGAGACCCGATGGCGCCGATTCCTGCAGTGCCAGGGGGGTCGCGCCGGTGACGGTCATGATCTGGTACAGGTCTTTTCTGCAGCCGATGCCGGATACGATGAAGCACGTGATCAATAAAGCGATAACCAGAATGTTCTGTTTCATGATGTATGCCTGCCTTTGGTATCTGAGAATAAAAATCCCCTGCGCTGGCGCGCAGGGGACGGGTGAATCAAATATTTCCCTGTTAGAACTCCGCGTCGCCGCCGAAATACCAGGTCCTGCCCGGACCGGGGTTAAAGGGATCGGCGTTGTAGTCGTCGGTGACGTTCTTGCACATGACCCACAGGGTGAAATGATCGACGATACGCTGGGATACCCTGATGTTCAGCATCGTGGGATTATGGAGCAGCTTGGTGGTATACACCTTGTTCGTGTATACGGAGCTTGCACCCAGAATGGAAGTCGGGAATTGCTGAACATAGAGCGATTGGTTGAAGAGGCTGTTGCTCCAGAGGGTGATGCCGGTTCCGCTGATGAAGTCGAGCTTGAACTGCATGATCACCTGGTGAGCGGGCGTCCTTTCGACGGTCGTTCCCTTGACGACGGGGTTGTCAAACCAGTCCCGGGCATGGGTGAACACGTAGGTCACCGAGGCGCCCAGCTCCACCACCTTCAGCTTGTCGGTGCCGAGGGTGGTCCCGATGGAGCCTTCCGCGCCATGGACTTCCCGGCCCTTGACGTTGACATAGCGGCTTTGCCTGCCGACGGCGGAGTTGGGGTCCCGTATGGATTCAAGCTTGTTCCTGTAAAAGGCGTAGAAATAATCTCCCCTGATTTCCAGGGCTTTTTTAAAGAAGTTCAGCTCGAAGCCGGCGTTGCCGTTGTAGGATGTCTCGGGCTTCAGCTCGTTGAGCTTGTAGATGAGCGGAAGCCATATGGCCTGCCCCGCCGTGGTCGCGTAGCGGTCTATGTAGTCGGCCAGGTCCGTGTACTGGTGCAGGGTGGGGAATTTCGTCTTCTGCGACAGGGTTCCCCGCAGCTTCAGCATCTCCTTGACCGGCTCGTACACAAACGAGAATACCGGGTTGAATCCGTCCCCGGTGCCCCACACCGTGGAAGTGGGGTGCGGTTTCAGCCGCGGGCGGAGCATCCCGGTGATGTCCTCCTTCCAGCCCGTCACCGCCGGCACACCGGTGAAATAGTTCATCCTGCCGCCGAAGTTCCGTGACAGCATCTGCGCGTCGTAGGATATGCCGAGGGAGAATTTTACGTCTCCGCCGTCGGTATTGAACTTGAATTCATCCTCGATGGCGACGGTAACGTATTTGGCGGTCACCTCGGCGGTCTTAAACCAGGGAGTCGGGTAATTGGGGACGCTCATGAAGCCGCTGGTGGGCGCAAAGGCCGCTATCCGCTTTTTGAATTTTTCAAAAAGATCGAGGCGGTAATGCACAACGGCGTTCAGCTTGTTCCATTCCGCGAACTTATAGGAAGGATATACATAGAAGCCATGGCTTGTTTCCTTGTGCTCGGAGAGCTTGCCGGCGTCAAACATCGCCGTTTCGGCCTGGTTGGTCCATCCGGTCAGGGCGTTCGACTGCTGGTTGAAGTAGTAGATGGCCCTCATGTCGAAATCGCCGAAATCAAGCTTGAGATACGGGGCTACATTGAGGCGGTAGTCCTTGGTCCATTCCCAGGCGCGGTTCTGGACCATGTTTCCGGCGGCGGGATCGCTCCAGGTCCCGTCCAGGTTGTAGGCTGAATAGCTGCTTAATTCAAAGCCGTTGAATTTGGAGCTTCCCTCGTAATAGTCGGTGGATATGCCGAATTCGATGTTTTCCGTTATCGAATACCCGGCCTTTCCCGACGCGTAATACTTTATTGAGTTATTATGGTTCCATCTTTGGGTATCCATGATATATTCCAGGCCTATGGACGTCAGGGCGGTTGTCGCAGCCGTATAGGCCGCGGACGTGGCCCCGTACACATAGAAGGGGACAAAGTTATAGAGCCAGCGCATGCGCTTGTTCTGGCCCAGTTGGCTGGATATGTTATAACTGTTGTTCTTCATCACCGACGCCGAAAGGGTGAAGAAGAAATTCTTGTACGTTCCGCCGCCCGCCGCGTTGGCGGTGAATCCTCCGTAATGATCGAATTCGGTGGAGCCTTTAAAGAAGAGGCGCTCAGGCTTTATGGAAATGACATTGATGGCTCCGAAGGCGCCCCGGGAGCCGTACAGCGCGGAGGACGTTCCCCTGTTGATGACGATTTTCGAGGCGTTCATGACGTTGATCCGGGAAATGTCTCCGCCGCCGCCGTCATAGACCTCCTCAAAAGGAAGGCCGTCCACGAGCAGGGCGACGGTACTGTGCTGGAATCCGCGCATGTCAAAGTTCATCTGCCCCTTCTGGCCCTGGCGCACTATCATGCCGGGCACGGTCTGGAGCGCCTGGTCCAGGGTTTTTTCAGAGCGCGATTTCAGGTCCTCAGCCGAAAGCACGGTGGTGATGGCCGCGTCCTCGACGCTGGCGAGGGCCTTTTCCTTGATGACGATCTCGCCTATTGAATAGCCGCTTGTTCTTTTCGGGGCCACTTCTTTTTTATCTTCAGGGGCCTGCCCTTCCTCTTTTCCGGCAATTTCCTTGTCTTCCTTTTTGTCGGCGTTTTTATTCTGCTTAACGGGCTTCTTCTCCTGCTGTACAACTTTTTTATCCTGTTTCTCCGCTGCCTTTTCCTGCGCCATGACCGGTGAAATACCGATTAAAGCTGCCAGCGACAATAATAGTAGTCCAAACTTTATCTTTTGCATAAATCCTCCAATCAGTTAGTCTGCGCGTATTATTGAAAATGAAGATATCTATTATAAAAAAAATAGATAGATCAATATAAAATATATGTTAATATTAACATGTATTTTATACAGAGATTTTATTTGTCAAGAGAATTGTAATTTTTTGTAATAAATTATCATTTTTTGTAACAAAGTTGTTATTTGTCCGTATTTTATTGCGGGCCGCTTCAACATATAAATCATCATTGACATTTATCGGGAAACCGTGGAAAGAAAATCACAGAGGACCATTCAATATGACAATCATGATTGATTAATCCGGAGGGAATATGAGAAAGACGGTTTTTGTCATGCTGCTCATGGCCGCGTGCCTGTCGGGCTTCGGCCTGTCAGAGGCGAAGCAGAAGGACATCATCTTCGCCACCACCACCAGCACCCAGGACACGGGCCTCCTGGACGAGCTCATCCCGGTGTTCGAGAAGAAGAGCGGCTACCGGGTGAAGACCATAGCCGTGGGCTCGGGCCAGGCCCTGGCCATGGGCGAGCGGGGCGAGGCGGACCTGCTTCTGGCGCACTCAAAGGACGCCGAGGAGAAGTTCATGAAGCGGGGATTCGGCGTGAACCGCCGCATCGTCATGCACAATGATTTCGTGATCCTGGGACCGAAGGACGATCCGGCGAAGATCAGGGGCCTCGGATCGGCGGCGGTGGCGTTCAAAAAGATCGCCGCGTCGAAGTCCCTCTTTGTGTCCCGGGGGGATAAATCAGGGACCCACGTGATGGAGCAGAAGCTCTGGAAGAACGCCGGCCTTGAGCCGGAAAGAGAAAAATGGTACCAGCAGACGGGCCTCGGCATGGGCCAGACCCTGGCGGTGGTCGTGGAGAAGAAGGGCTACACCCTCTGCGACCGGGCCACCTACCTCTCCCGGAAGAAAAAGATCGACGTTGTCGTCCTGGTGGAAGGAGACAGGGCGCTGCTGAACATCTACCATGTCATCGAGGTGAACCCGAAAAAGTTCCCGAAGGTCAACGCGGAGGGGGGAAAGGCCTTCGCCGATTTCTGGGTGGCGCCGGAAACGCAGAGGATGATTAAAGAATTCGGGATAAGGAAGTACGGAGCGATACTCTTTCATCCTGACGCTGTCAAGTGATTCATGGACCTCATCATTAACGGCGTCATCCAGGCCTTCAGGCTCATCGTGTCCCTTGATCCGGAGGTCGTGGCGGTCACGGTGCTGTCGCTGAAGATCTCCGGGGCCGCCACCCTGGCGAGCACCGTCATCGGCGTGGGCGTCGGCACCGCCATTGCGCTTCTCCGCTTTCCGGGCAAGGGCTTTGTCATTAGCGTGGTCAACACCGGCATGGGTCTCCCCCCGGTGGTGGTGGGCCTCTTTGTCACCCTCTTCATATGGCGGAGCGGCCCCCTGGGGGAGCTGGGCCTCCTGTACACGCCGGCGGCCATGGTGATCGCGCAGATCGTCATCGCCGCGCCCATCATAACCGGGGTGACCCTGGCCGCCATGCAGCGCCTGCCGGGGAAGCTCCGCCTCCAGATCCTCGCCCTGGGGGCCACGCGGCGCCAGATGGTGTGGCTCCTCATGAAGGAGTCGCGCCTTCCCCTGCTGACCGCCGTGATGGCCGGTTTCGGCGGCGTCATTTCGGAGATAGGCGCCTCCATGATGGTGGGGGGAAACATCAGGGGGTACACGCGGGTCCTCACGACCGCCACGGTCATGGAAACGGGAAAGGGGAATTTCGAGCTCGCCATAGCGCTGGGGGTGATCTTGCTGCTCCTGGCCTTCACGGTGAATTATATTCTCACCGCGATACAGCAGGGGAGGGGGCGATGAAGGGCCCCGTCATCGAGGTGCGGGACCTCCTGGTCCTGAGGAACGGCATGGCGGCGCTGGCGGTCGACAGCCTGGCCTTCGAGGAGGGCCGTGTCTATTCCCTCATCGGGCCCAACGGCGCCGGCAAGTCGACTCTCCTTCTTTCCCTCATGAGATTGGTGCGGCCCGACCGCGGGACCATCCGGTACCGCGGCGAGGAGATCACCGCCGGAACGTCGGTCCTTCGCTATCGCCGCGCCATGGCCATGGTTTTCCAGGAGCCGCTCCTCTTCACCGCGACGGTCTATGACAACGTGGCGTCGGGTCTGAAGATGCGGGGAGTGAAGCGCGGCGATATCCGGAAAACAGTGGAGCGGAACCTGGAGATGCTGGGGATAGGCGCCCTGGCGAAGCGCAAGGCCCGGGCCCTGTCGGGCGGGGAGGCCCAGCGGGTAAGCATCGCCCGGGCCCTGGCGGTGGACCCGGCAATTCTCCTCATGGACGAGCCCTTTTCCTCCCTGGACGCGCCCACGCGGGAGTCCCTCATCACGGACCTGGACCGTGTAATCCGCGAGCGGGGGATCACCACCGTCTTCGCCACCCATGACCGGGCCGAGGCGATACGCCTGGCCGACCGTATCATCGTGATGAAAGGCGGGAGCGTCGTCCAGGCCGGGAGCCCCGGTGAGATCACCCTGTACCCGGCGAGCGAGTTCGTTGCCTCCTTCATGGGCACCGAGACCATCCTTGCCGGTGAGGTTACCGGGTCCGGGGAGGGATTGTTCACCGTGTCGGTCCGGGACAGGACCATCGAGGCCGCCGGCGCGGCGGAGCGGGGGAGCGCCGTCACCTTCTGCGTGCACCCGGACAATATCGTGCTTTCATCGGCTCCCCTGGAGACAAGCGCGCGCAACTCCTTCCGCGGCAGGGTGGCGAGGATCGTGCCCCTGGGTCTCTTCAATAAGGTCTACGTCGACTGCGGCTTCACCCTGGTGGCCTATGTCACGAACCGCTCCATGGAAGAAATGGGCATCGCCGCTGGGAAGGAGATCACCGCGTCCTTCAAGGCCACGGCGATCCATGTCATAAAGACGGGCACACCGGCGGGATGAAAATTACCGCACGGGTGAAGCGAAACTGATCAGGGAACAGGACCAGCCGGCGCAGGTGAGGGTGATTACGATGGGAATACGATCACAATTAAGGCACATAACGGGAATAACTCCTGAATATGTCCTGGAGCATAGAATGCTGAATGCCCTCACCGTAGTCGGCATAGGCGTTTCATTCCTGTCATGCCTATTGAACCATGTAACGAAGATGCCCGCCATAACGGTCTATGGATCTTTTCTGATCGGCATAGGCTATGTTTCGTTGCTCATATATTCAATAAAATCAAAAAATTTTAGAGTGTTTTACTACCTCTTTTTCTGCTACATCATATTGGTTTTTGAGCCGGTTTTTTGGATCATCAACGCGGGCTCCTCCGGAACAACGCCTTATTTCCTGATCCTTACACTCGTTCTGATAAACATTATCTCAAACAACAAAACATATATATTTTTTTCCATTTTATTAATCCTCGTAATGATTGTTCTCTTGCTGGTTGAGGAGGCGTATCCGCATATCATTATAAATTATGCCAAAAATGAAGACAGACTGCTGGACATCCTGGTCGGCTTCTTATTGGTTGCTTCCGCAATCATTATTTCTTTAAGAATTTTCATGAATATATACAGGAATGCCCTGCAATCGGAAATAGAACAAAAAAAACTGCTGCAAGAGAAGGAAGAAGTAATAAAAGAAGAGATCGCGGCAAAGGAAGAGATACTCGTGGACCTGGTGAAGGCCAAGGAGGAAGCGGAGGCGGCGACCCGGGCAAAGAGTGAATTCCTGGCGAACATGTCCCACGAGATCCGCACGCCGATGAACGCGATAATCGGCATGTCGCACCTCGCGCTCAAGACCGACCTCGATCCGCGCCAGCGCGATTACCTGGTAAAGATCGATCGCGCGGGTCACAGCCTGCTGCAGATAATCAATGATATCCTTGACTTTTCGAAGATCGAGGCGGGAAAGCTCGACATGGAGCGCATCCCGTTCCTGCTCGACGAGGTGATGGCCAACCTTTCCACGGTGGTGGGCGTCAAGGCCCAGGAAAAGAACCTGGAATTGATCTTCGATTGCCATTCAGACATTCCCGGCAGGCTCATGGGCGATCCGCTGCGGCTCAACCAGGTGCTGGTCAACTTGTGCGGCAACGCGGTCAAGTTCACGGAACAGGGCGAGATCATTGTCAGGACCCGCCTGCTGGGCCTGTCCGATGGAAAGGCCCGGATCGAGTTCGCCGTCACCGACACGGGTATCGGCCTGGAGCCGGAACAGGCCGGGAGGCTTTTTGCCTCCTTTTCGCAGGCCGACAGCTCGACCACCAGGAAATACGGCGGCACGGGACTGGGACTCTCCATATCCCGGCGTCTCGTGGAGATGATGGGAGGGACGATCTCTGTGGAAAGCGAGCCTGGAAAAGGAAGCACCTTCAGGTTTGACGCGATTTTCCCGGTCCAGGAGGGCGTGGAAGTCCGGAAAGGGGATGGCATCACCGAGCTGGCCGACCTGCGGGTCCTTGTCGTCGACGATAACCAGAGCTCGCGGCTGATCCTCATGGAGATGATGGGGCGGTTTGCCCTCAGGGCTGCCGCCTCGGCCTCGGGCGCGGAGGCCATTGAAGAGCTCGAACGGTGCTCGGCCGCGGGGGATGACTATGACCTGGTTCTCATGGACTGGAAAATGCCGGGAATGGACGGCCTGGAAGCGAGCCGGCGGATCATAGCGGATACAAGGATCCCGAAGACCCCGGTGATAATCATGGTGACGGCCTATGCCTCGGATGACCTCGTAAAGAGTGCCGGGGAGCTCGGCCTTGCGGGCCTGCTCATGAAGCCGGTCAACCCGTCGACCGTTATCGACACGCTCATGGCGATATACATGAAGGACAGGAGATCGGAACCGGCCGGGGAAAAGTCGCGGCCCGCAGAGAATCCCTCCGAGATGGTCAGGGAGATCCGCGGCGCCAGGATCCTCCTCGCCGAGGACAACGACCTGAACCAGCAGGTGGCCATTGAGCTCCTCGAGGGGGTCGGGCTGTCGGTGACGCTGGCCGTCGACGGCCGCGACGCCGTCGAGAAGATGCGCCCCGACTTCCACGCGGTGCTGATGGACGTTCAGATGCCGGTCATGGACGGCTACGACGCCACGCGCGCCATACGGTCGAGGCCCGAGTTCGACGGGGTGCCGATCATCGCCATGACGGCGAACGCCATGGAGCAGGACCTTGAGCTGGCCCGGCAGGCCGGGATGGTCTCCCATGTGGCGAAGCCGATCGACCCCTATAAGCTCTACCATACTCTTGTCGAACAAATCAGGCCTGACCCTTCGAAGCCTTTCGACGTGAAAGCGGAGGACGGCGGTTCTTCGACAACGGGCTCGCAGGCCGATCGTTTGATGCTCCCTCCCGTGCTGCCGGGGATCGATATCGAAGAGGGCCTTGCGCACCTGGCCGGGAATGTCCCGGCCTACATCAGGCTGCTGAAGCAGTTCGCGGGCGGCCGGCAAACGCAGGACGACCTGTTCTCGTCCCTCGATGGGGGCGACCGCGCCTCCGCGGTTCGCGCCGCCCATTCCTTGAAATCGGTTTCAGGGAATCTCGGCGCCCATGACCTCCATCTCGCCGCTGCGGCCCTCGAGGCGGCCCTGAAAAGCGGGACCGAGACCCCGGCGCTTCTGCGCGATGTCACAGGGCAATTCGAAACAGTCGTGAACGGCCTCGGGGAGTGGATGAGCGGCCATCCGGGGCGGCCGGAACAGGAAGGCCATACCGCGGACCTCAATGGCTGGATGCGCGACCTCGAACAGTTGCGCGAGCTGGCCTCCGGCGAAGAAACCGTTTCGCTCGAAACCTGCGAGCGGATCATGGAGAGAACCCCCGCCGCGATGATGGCGGACATGGGCCCTATCCACAGGGCGCTGAGCGGATATGATTTCGAGCACGCGACCGAATTGATCGATGCGGCCATGTCAAGGGCGCGCGATAACGCTTGATCATTGCGATGGCGTTTCCTGCCGTTGCCGCCCCCCGATTATTGAGCCATCCTCAGCGGGGAAAAATCAGCCTGCGCCGCTCCCCTGATAGGCTGACACCAGTGATATGAGGCCGAAGATAATGAGGCAGAAGCCGGAGATTGCAATTAAGTATCGTTGCACCGAAGGATTGATGATCCTGTGGAGCCTGCTCGCCCCGTAGATAAGGGGAATGAACCAGGCCAGAACGCCCGCCATGATCATCACGACGGTGACAACGGCGAATCCCGCCGAACCGGGGACCCGGTCCCTCCAGAGGATGAAGAAGTTGCCGGCTATGGCGATCCAGCCGATGATCGTCATGGGATTGGTCAGCGTGACCGCGATGCCCGACGCGAAGGTCACCAGGGGCCTTGATTGAAGCTTTGACGCCTCCCTTGCTTCACCGCCGCTTCCCGCCCTGGCGGAGGCCACGGTGATCCCGCCGATCAGGATGAGGAGAATGCCGCACAGGACTATGAGGGCGAGCCTGTTCGCGTCATCGTGGATGAAATTCGTCAGCCCGAAATAGACCAGGCAGATGTACAAGATATCCGCCAGGCTGGAGCCGATGGTGAAGATCAGGCTGTTCCTGAACCCGTACTGGATGGCCCTCTGGCAGGCGATGACCGTGACCGAACCCGGCGGGATGGCCACGATAACGCCCAGGACAAAGGCCGATATGAAATAATTGATCATGATGAGCCCTGCAGCAACAGCGTGAAGATCATGAAACCGGCTTGCAGGTTAATGTCAATTATAAATGAGGCAACTGAGATTAGAATTTTTTATTATGCTCAACTTCACTGGATTGTTTATAAATACCCGTTTAAAATCTCACATCCGGCACAATCCCTGGATAGGAATAGCGTAATCTGTGGCAATGATTAATGGATCATGTTAAGCTTTTTTAGTCATTTACAACATGAAAATTATCTGGCATTTGATATTTTATATAATAAGAATGGCATATGATGACTTCTGATTCATACCGAACCTGATTATTTTGTGGCGCCTTGCTTCGCGATAACCCCTTGCGGCGCAATTCTACTTTCTGGAAGCGATGAAGGTCAAGGCCTTCTTCATATACTGTACATAGATCAGCCAGGAAGTGTGCTATGCAATTACAACTCAAAAGCCTGAAAATCTTTCTTTCCATCATCGTCGTCGGGATCATCACGGCCATGACCATCGTGCTGGTCGTCGTGTCCTATAACGTGGCCTATAATGCGGTCGACAAAGCCTATCTGAACCAGCTGCATAATTTCAGCAGGGACATCGACGGGCAGGTCGCCCGTTTTTACGACCAGCAGATGGCCAACGCGGAATTCTTCGCGAACAACAGGGCGGTCATCGAAGCGGTCGAGTCGGGAAATTACGAGAGGGTCACCGCCCTGTTCGCATCGTTCCAGCAGAAGCACAAGCTGTACGCGAACATACTCATACTGTCGCCGGAGAGCAATCCCCGGATCCTGGCTGCCCTTTCAGGGGTCGGGGCCAGGGTCGGCAATACGGGCTATGATGATTGCATAACACATAACCTGAACGGCGAGGCCTATTCCAGCGAGCCCCGCATGTCGCCGGTGACGCACATGCCGTCGTGCCTGTTCTCCGCTCCCATAAAGAGGGGCGACACCGTAATCGGCATCATGGGCCTGCTGGTCAACATCGGCGAGTATTCCAGCCAGGTGGTCAACCAGATCAAGGTGGGCAAAACCGGCTTTCCATACATCTGTACCCTTGACGGTATCGCCTTCGCGCACCCGAAAAAGGAGCTGATCCTGAAACTCGACGTGAAAAAATACGACTGGGGTAGGAAGATCCTAAAGGCGTCGAGCGGCGACGTTATACGGTATTCCTTCCAGGGGTCCGATAAGATAATGGTGCCGGCGAGGAATGAAAAATACCGCTTCATATCGGGGGTCACCATAGGAACGCAGGATATCGCGGAAGAGGCGCGAACCCTGGCGATCATAATGATCGTGCTGGCACTGGTGGCGGTCGCCGGGGCCGGGGCCGGGATCTATTTCATCATCACCAAGCGGCTCAGCCCCCTGGAAGAGTGCAAGAACATGGTGCAGAACATGGCCGGGGGCGACCTGACGGTCCGCTATGCCGGAACGTATAACGACGATGAGATCGGGGACATGGTGAAGGCCCTCAACAGCGCCATCGAGCAGTTTGAAAAGACCATCTCCGGCATCATCTTCTCGGCGCAGAATGTCGCCCAGGCGGTCGAGCAGATCGCCGGCGGGAACCAGAACCTATCCCAGCGCACCAGCGAGCAGGCGTCGTCCCTCGAGGAGATCGCGTCCACCATCGAGGAGGCCACGGCCGCCATCAACCAGAACGCCGATAACGCCGCCCGCGCCCGCGACCTCACGGAGCTGGGGGCCGGCAAATCGGTGGAGGGCAACAGGGTGGCGACAGAGGCGGTAACCTCCATCACCGAGATGAACGAATCGAGCAAGAAGGTCGCCGACATCATAGCGGTGATCAACGATATCGCCTTCCAGACCAACCTGCTGGCGCTCAACGCGGCGGTCGAGGCGGCCCGGGCCGGCGAACAGGGGCGGGGTTTCGCGGTCGTCGCCGGGGAGGTGCGGAACCTTGCCCAGCGGGCCGGCAACGCGGCCAAGGAGATCGAGGACCTCATCAAGGACACCGTGAACAAGGTGGAGAAAAGCACCGACCTGGTGAACAGGACCGGCGTTTCCCTCGCGGAGATCGCGGAGTCGGCCAGGATGTCGGCGCAGATCATCAACGAGATAGCCACAGCCGGCGTCGAGCAGAGACAGGGGATCAACCAGATCAACAACGCCGTTGCGGAAATGGACACCATGACCCAGCAGAACGCCTCCCTGGTGGAGGAGACGGCGTCGGCCAGCGAGGAGATGGCAAACCAGGCGCAGGAGCTTCTTGACATGGTGGGCCAATTCAAGATCAGCGGGTCCATGAAAGCGGACATCGCCCAGGGACAGCGCCGGGGAGTGCGCCTGAAATCCCTCAATGGCGCGGGAATAATGGACGGCCGGGAGAAAACCGCCTCGGGCGCGGCAGCGGGCAAGGCTTCGGAAAGGAAAAACGGGGAATATATAAAGGATGTTCTGAAAAAAGAAGGATTCGAGGAATTCTAGAACTATCAGCAGTGCATCGGCGCATGGAACGATATTGTGCTTACCGACGCGGGCAAGACCCTGGGGATGCAGCTGATCCAGGCTTTGGCCAGGCAGCTGGATGCCGATATCTCGATAAGCTGCAATGGCGGGACCTGCTTTTCCATAACAATACCGGATAGTAGATAGCCGGGATTGACGGGCCGGCGCCGGGACATTGGCCCTCCACAGGCGTATACAGGGTCATCACGAAGGAAAAATAGTGGACAGGGCCTCAACTCTGTGTCATTGCATGATGTATGATGATTCAAGCAGGAGGTCCATCATGAAGGTACTCGGCATCATGGGAAGCCCGCGGGCCGGCGGCAACAGCGATGTTCTCCTTGACGACGCCCTGTCCGGGGCGGAACAGGCGGGCGCGGCGGTGGAAAAAATCATTCTGGATAAATTGAAAATCTCCGGGTGCAGGGACTGCAAGAAATGCAACGAAACCGGCCTCTGCATTCTCAGGGACGACATGCCGGAGATACACAAAAAAATAGTGGAAGCGGACGCCATAATTCACAGCGTGCCGGTCTACTTCTGGTCCATGACCGCGCAGACGAAGGCGTACCTGGACAGGTGGTGCGCCCTCTTCGACGCTGAATGGAAATGGCACAAGCAGTATTATCCCCGGATGAAGGGCAAGAAAATCGCCCTGATCACGGTGTGCGGGGATTCCAATGTCCGCACCGCGGACCCGATCGTGCACAGCTTCAAGTCGACAGCCGAGTTTACGGGCATGAACTGGCTCGGGACGGTCATGGCCTCCGCAAGCGACAAGGGAGACATTCTTAAGGATGAGAAGGCCCGGAAGAGCGCCTTTGACCTGGGGCAGAAGGCGGCTGGCGCCTGAGCGGCCGTGACCCGGGAGGTCCGTCCAAGGCGGGGATGGGAATCCTCGCCTTCGCTATTGCGAATAAATGACAGGTGTCGAGAGGCATATCCATGAAACAATCGTTCATCATGCTATTCCTCGCAGGGACAATGCTGCTTTGCGTTTCGAACGTCCGGTGCGCGAAAAATGAAATGGAAGAGATAGAAAAGAAATGCGAAGACGATTGCAGGCGAAGACACAGGGAGTGCAAGAAGGACCCGTCTGCAAACGCGAAAAAAGAAGGCACGGAGCTTTCGCTCTGTGACAGAGAGTATTTTCGCTGTATCAGAAACTGCAGCGACTATCCATCGCCGAAGGATCCCAGGTGAAAATAGATAACAAGTTGCCGCGCAGGAAGCGCGGTAGTGCGAGGATGCCACAGGATGTGGCTTCCGGAGCGAAAGCCGTCAGTCCCTTTTTACATTCTTAAAAAAGCTGAATAAAACAACCAGCTTTGAAAAACAGATAAGCATTGAAATTTTCAATAGCATCAACCTTAAGCCGGTCGCGGCGATTGAGCGACCACGCGGGGGGTTGATAGGGGGGCCATCGTGAAATGGCTCCCCTATCCCATGCCCGGCCCGCTTTCGGGCCATGATCAATAGGCGTAGTCATTATCCGCAAATTTCGCCCAGTTGAGGAACTCGTCCCAGCGCGTGTCGGCGCACAGGTCAAGCTTCCGGTACGCCGCGGTGGCGAACTTGAGCGTAACGGCCAGGCCGAAGGCCCCGTCCTCCCAGGCGGACCCGTGCCATTCCGATACGATGAGCTTTTTGTCCGTGAGCAGCTTCATGGAAGCCTCCGCCTTTGTCCTTACCGCGGCCGGGACCTTTGAAGATCCCCGGACCGCGCGCAGGTACCCGTAGAGGTCCTTGGTGAAGTAGCAGTTGCGCTCGCCGTCGCTGTAAAATCCGAACATGGGGAGGCCCTTTGACAGGGTGCGGTAGGCGGCGCCGGAGGCGCCGCCAGCCATGGCCGACGCGGCGAAATCGTCCAGGGACCTGGCGAAGGCCGCTGCCTTGGCAAGGTTAAGAACCGATATGGTCACGTCTTCCTCTTCCACCTTCTGATAGTACTTTTTATAGCACGTGGCGATATGCTTGGCCAGGGTCTGGGCGGTGACGGCGGGGGTTGAACTGATCTTCGAGAGAAAGGAGTAGTCCCAGCCGTCGCCCGGCTCAGACTGCTCCGAGGCTACGAGGTACGACGCCACGTCCCTGTACTGGTAGGCGATCTCCGCGGTCGCCATGAGGCAGGCGTCGAAGCCGACGATGTCGATCTTTTTCCCGGCCTGCTCCTTGAAATAGGTCATGACCTCCTTCTGCTCCGTTTCCGAGAGATGGTCGCCGCTATTGGTGTCGTCCCAGCACACGCCTTTCATGGAGAAGGCGCGGTCCACGGCGCCGCCGTGGTTCCACCAGATCCACAGGTAGCGGTCGGCGGGAAAGTTCTTTACGGCGTAGGCGATGAAGTCCTTCGCGGTTTTGGGGCTCCCCATGTTGACCTCGCCCGTGTCCTTCATCAGGGTCACGCCGTCCCGCTCCACGTAGTAATAGCCGTGGCGATTCGCCGCTCCCTGAACGTCCTGGTCCGGGTCGTTGTCCCAGAGTACGACGATGTTCATGGCGTCGCCGGAGCCGGCACCCATCATTTCCCTGATGTCCTTCGATGAATAGCGCGACAGGTTGTTGTCGCCGTCCATGTATACAAGGACCGTCCACTTCTTCTTCTGCTGGGGCAGGGGCATCCCCCGCGCCGCGCTGCTAAAGCGCGGAATGGCCTCCTCCGTGGTGGCGGTCGTGTCCTTCGCCAGGTTGAGAAGGGCTGAAACCTCCTGGCTCTTCGTGTTGTCATCCTGGTACTGGCAGGAGAAAAGCATTGTCCCGGCCAGGAGGGCGGCAAGCAATATTCGATTATTTTTCATGGTACCTCCGTTTGTGTGATGTTCGCCGGCCCGCGGCCGGCGGGGACGCCGCGGCCTGACGCGTCCGCGGGCCCTCTGTGGAGGTAACGAAGGAGACGGGCAATACGGAAAAAAATTTTATGGATTGGTGAAAAAAATTGCCCGGTCCTGCATCGGCACGGAGCCGGGTGAAACAAAGTCCCTCTTGGAGATGTCTAACATATAAGATTGCCGGGCAGGGCCATGCAAGGTCTGTGCCCTTAAACAGGGAGCATGTTCATGAAAAAATACATAATACCCATCCTTATCATCCTTGTCACCGTCACGGGCTGTGAAAGCTCGCTCTACAAGGTCCTGTATAATTCCCTCGATTCCTTTATTTATCACGGGATAACCGGCTACGTGGACCCGAACCCGGAGCAGGAGCGGATGCTCCGGGGAAAGATCGACGTCTTCATGGGGTGGCACCGTCGCGAGGAGCTGCCGAAGTACGCGGCCACGCTGCGGCAGCTCCGGGGCCGCGTGGCCGCAGGACTCAGGGAGGCTGACATGCTCTGGATGAAGCGGCGCGTCGAGGCCCACGGAGCCGACCTCTTCAACGCGGTGTCGGACGATGTGGTCGCGCTGCTCCTCTCCCTCGGGCCGGACCAGGTGGACCGCATGGAGCGGAAGATGAACGAGAATATCGCTAAAATGGAGAAGGAGTCTTCGGTGAGCGATGATAAGCGCTTCCGAGAGTCGGAGCGTTCCGTGACGCGGATGATGGAATTTCTTTACGGCCCCCTCTCGGAAAAGCAGAAGGCGGAGATAGGCCGGGGCGTGCGCTGGGTCGACAACCTCGACGCAGAGCGGATCCGCCTGCACAGGGAACGGCAGGCCGAGTTCCTGGCCCTTATCAGGGGAAAGCCGGACCGGGCCGCCCTGAAGGGGTACCTCGCGCGCCTGATCATCAACCCGGAGCGGTCCTATCCGGGCTACTACCGGGAGCGGGCCGAGCGCCGCGACAGGACCATCGTCGAGGGCTTTCTCAGGTTCGACCGGGAGCTGGTCACGGCTGACCAGAGGGCCCATGCCGTGAAGAAGATCGACATGCTTATCCAGGTGCTGAATGAATTGAACAGGGGATGACGCGAAAGCGTCCGGATCAATCGCCGCAGACCAGGCGGTGGAACTGCTCGAAGAGATAGTGCGAATCCTGCGGGCCGGGGCTCGCTTCCGGGTGGTACTGCACGGAAAAGATGGGCAGCGATTTATGACGGAGCCCTTCCACGGTCTTATCGTTCAGGTTCACGTGGGTGATCTCGATATTGGCGTCGTGCTTCAGGGATTCATAGTCGACGGCGAAGCCGTGGTTCTGCGACGATATCTCCACGTTCCCGGATTCCATGTTCTTCACCGGCTGGTTCGCGCCGCGGTGGCCGAATTTCAGCTTGTAGGTGCGTCCCCCCAGGCCCAGGCCCAGGATCTGGTGACCCAGGCAGATGCCGAAGGTGGGGACCCGCTTTTCCACAATGCCCTGGACCAGGCCTTTGCCGCAGGCGACGGCGGCCGGGTCTCCGGGGCCGTTGGAGAGGAATATCCCCTTCACGCCGTCGGCCAGGACCTTTTCCAGCGGCGTCGTGGATGGATACACCCTCACGGAAAAGCCCGCTTCCGCGAGGAGGCGGAGAATGTTCGTCTTGACGCCGAAATCGTACACGCCCACGAGGGGCTTTGACGGGTCGATCGTTCCGAAGTCATAGGGCTTTTTACAGGAGACGCCCGACGCCAGGTCGAGCCCTTCCATCAGGGGATGGGCCAGGAGCCGCTGCACCGCGTTCTTCCGGTCGAGGAAGATGCCGCCGCGCAGCGCCCCCTTGTCGCGGATGTGGAGGGTGAGCTTCCGTGTGTCGATTCCCTCGATGGCCGGGACCCTGGCGTCGATGAGGTACTGCCCCAGGGACCCGGTGGCGCGGAAGTTCGAGTAGCTCTTGCTGTACTCCTTCACCACGAAGCCCGCCGCCTGGACGCGGTCGGATTCGACGTCCTCTTTGTTTACGCCGTAATTGCCGATCATCGGATAGGTCATGGTGACGATCTGGCCGTTGTAGGAGGGATCGGTGAGCACTTCCTGGTAGCCGCTCATGGAAGTGTTGAACACGACCTCGCCGATGGTCTCACCCTCGTATCCGAACATGACGCCTTCGAACTCGGAGCCGTCTTCCAGGATAAGGTAGGCTTTGGCTGGCATGGGGCAGTGCTGCTCCTTCTAAAGTTACCCGTGGTTAATTCGGGGGCTTGTTATTGTCAATAGCATTAATGGGCCTTTGTATAAAAATTTACATTAATGTAATAGACAGGATCCGCCTTTCAATGATTCCCGCTTGTTATGGTGATGATCATTTTCCGACTGTGGCGTCCAGCTTCTTGTCGACAATGTCAAGGCAGCCGGGCATCCTGAAGGTTCCCCGGTAGACGCCTTTTTTCCTGGTGATGATAACCTGGCCGTTGCTGAAATTCTTCGTCCAGTGCGTCTCGGTTTCGGCCACATGGTGGCCTTTGCCGGTGCCCTTGATTATCAATTGAATAACGCCTTTTTTCACCACGGCGCGGTAGGTCCCCTCGAACTTCATGTCGCCGCTCCCGTGGAGGAGGCAGTCTCCCTTGAACTGCCCGTCGGGGAGGATCTCGAATCCTGTCGAATCTGCTCCCTCGACCTCCTCAATGGAAAAGGAAAAGGACCCTCCGATGATGTCGTTCAGGGTCAACTCCTCCTCTATCTCGACGAGGAATCCGCCGAATACCCAGCCGAGCCATTGTTCGCCATAGGAGATTCTGGTCCACTTTCCCTTTTTGCCGTCAATGGTGATCTCCCGGTCCTGTTCTTCCAGTGACATCACCTTTGCCCCGTTCGGGATTGTCACCAAAACTGCCGCGTTGAGATCCGGGCTTTCCCTGAGGCGGAGACCCCGCGGCGCGTCGACGCGGCAATAGGTTTCGGCACGGGCGGTTTCAATGTTTCCGGACAGAAGGGTCATGGCGATAAGTATGGCACATATGGAAAGGAGATATATACGGTTCATGGAATCACCTCGATTGGGATTTATCTATGGAAGCCATGGCCTCCATGATCTGTCAAGATTTTCATCACCAGGTTCCATCTGAATATCAGCGCTCCAGGAATGCAGTATAGAATCCCCGCGGCTTTCTCCAGATAAAAAACGGCTTTCCCGCTCAACCGGGCCCGGCAGGTCTGCGGTTCCATGGCGCGGGCCGCTACACCTGTATTATTCCGGCCAGTGCAAGGGAGAAAAGGACAGCCGTTATGACGAACGTGACCAGGCCCGCCAGGATCGGAAGGAGGCCCTTTCTCTCCAGGAAGGACTCCTCCGGCCGCGACGGATTGTAATAGACCTGGACGGTCTTTCCCTCGGGGAACCTGCCGGCTACTTTTGCGGCCATTGACGGGAAGGAGGAGCTCCAGCTGCCGGAAGGATGTATGGTGCTGGAGGAATATTCCGCTGCGCCCACATTATACGTGTAGGAAATATTGGGCCGGTATTGCACTCCCTCTGAATCGTCGATTTCGCTTACCCGGGAATCGGTGATAATGGCCCGGGCGGTGCTCCAGCCGTATGATCGGAGGTAGCGTATCAGGATTTTTAAAAAATAGGCCGCTCCGCAGAGGGCGACGATGATACCTCCGGCGTGAAAATAGCTGCCGGGGAGCTCCGGGATGGCGATCCTGTTTTTCGTGATGCCGATGGCGATGCCGAGAAAGGCAATGATAACCAGTATGTTCCACGGCCTGAACACGATGATTCTTTTTTTCATATCTTTTTCATCTCCCACACGGTCCCCTTCGGGTCAGGGCAGTGGAGCTTGTATATCTTCCGGTTCTCGCCGTTCCATGAGGGGAACCCGAGGGTAACCCGCCAGGTGTAAAGTTTCAATACATGCATCAGGGCTTCGCACACACCCTGCGGTTCCTGATAAGGATTCTTGAATATGAACACATCGCCAACGTTGTGCGGGCACTCCTCGTTTTTTTCAATGCACCGTATTTCGATCGCGCCGACCCTGTTCCAGAACTCCCTGTATTCCGCATGGTTGCGGATCTTCTCCATGTCCACATGGAGGTCCAGTTTATCCATGTCGCTCATGATATCCCCCTTTTTTTACTTTTCGGCAATGACCAGCATCTCGAAATCCTCCGTGGTGAGCCTGTCATTCCTGCTGAAGGCGCCCAGCTTGGCGCCGAAGATATCGATCGTTGTGAAGCCGAGGGATTTGAGGAGCCAGGTGATTTCCGAGGGCACGTAATACCGCTCGTTGCTCTGCAGCTCCTTTTTGTTCCCGGAATCGTCTTCGAAGACCGTCGTGTTGTGGTCGCGGAAGGTCATCAGGTCAAAGGTGTTGTTCTCGTAAGTGGCGTTGCCTTCTTTTGTGACTTTCTCCATGAAGTCCTTTACGGAATGGAACAGGGGGAACAGGCCGTTCAGGGTGGTGAAGATGAGCTTCCCCTTCGGTTTCAGGCTCCGGGCGGCGCTCTGCAATATTTGGTAGTTCATCTCGTCGGTTTCCATGAGGGGAAATCCCCCTTCGCAGAGCATGATGGCCAGGTCGAACTCCTCTTTAAAGGGAAGGTCCCTGGCGTCGTGACGCCGGAAGTCTATGGCCAGGTTTTCCTTCGCCGCCTTCTCCCGGGCCCTGGCCAGCTGGGACTCGGACAGGTCCACGCCGGTGATCCTGTAGCCACGCTTTGAGAGCTCGATGGCGTGCCTGCCGGTGCCGCAGCCGATATCGAGGATGCCGGTTTTCTTGTCGTGGCCGATCTCCTTCTCGATGAAGTCGCATTCACCCACCGTTCCCTGGACAAAGCATTCTTCGTCGTATTTCCTTCCGTAATTTTCAAATAGCGCTTCATACCATTGCTTCATGAATGTTCCCTCTATTGAACTATGTTTCGGGAGATATTATAGTACAGGGTTCCTGCGATATCTATAATTAATTACTATTATTTAAAAAAATAAACATGACCATGGCGGCGGTGAAGACCAGGGTAAAGACCTTTATGGCGCTATTTGACGTAATATCCCGACACCCTCCATTTCCCGTCCCTGTCCTTCATCGGGGTGACCGTTTCAACTGAATCCTTTTTGTTTTTGAATTTGGTCCTGTAGGTGATGACCACGTACTCCCCGTCGGGGGCCCCCGGCAGGGACGTGACGTATTTCCTGGAATCGAGGGCCCTGATCAGCACAGCGCCGAAGGGCTTCCGCGACGAAGACATGAGGCCGATCCACCGCTCCCGCGGCACCGATCTCTTGAAGAAGTCCGCCGTCTCGTCCCAGCTCCGGCCATACTCTTTTTCGTCGACCAGCTGGAGCCACAGGGTCGAGACCACCACGGCGTTGTTCTCGATCTTTGAAACGTCGGCCGGCGCCCGGCCCGGTTTGTCCTTGGCGCAGTGCGTTGACACGACCGCAAGGGCGATTAATAACATGGCAATGCCGGCCCGGCCGATTGTTTTCATGGATGGCTCCTTTGACAGGGTGTTAAGTGATTGACATGTTGAATAATCATGAACAATGATCTGTCAAACAATATTTATATCGAATCCGGATCATACCAGGGTGCTGTCATGCCAAGAGAATTCGCCATTATCATGGGATTGATATTGTTCGTCATAGCCTCGGTGAACCTTGTCATCATCCTGTACGAGTGGCACTGTGACAAAAAATTGGTCCGCACCGGGGCTGAGGCAACCGGAATCATAACGGACGCTGCCACCTACCCGGAAATAGAAAACGTCAATTCCGGCCAGTACCGGTTTTACGCTGAATTCATGGCCGGTGGCGTGACCTATCACGCAAGCTCCCGCTTCGTCAGCGGATCGAAGGACGAATTTCTCGGAAAGGAAATCGCCATACTCTATGATCCGAAAAACCCCGGGAAGTCGCGCTTCAAGAACGACATCAGCGTGATCCGCAATGAATTTCAATATGTTGTTGTTTTGTTGGCCGGCATCGGTCTTGTTGTCTACGGCGTTTTCTTTTAGGCCGTAGTATACGATTCAGCCCGGGCCCCGGGAATTCCGCGTTACAGCTTCATCTCCATGAAGCATACGGTGAAGGGGAGGTGATCGAATTTTTTCCTGTTCACCTCCCTGAATCCGAGTTTTTCATACCATTGCTTCAACTCGGTGTGCTCGTCAATAATGCCGATGGAAACGACCGTACCGCCGCTCTTTTTGATATGATCAAGGGCAAACCGCACAAGCTGCATTCCGAACAATCGATGGCGATAGGCGGGCGCCACCGCCAGTTTTTCAAGGAAGTAAAGGTCCTCTGTTGATTTTTCTATGGCGACAAAGCCGACCTGCGTGTCGCCGTCAAAGAGACCGAAAAACCGGGAGCCCTTCTTTTTTAATTCGAGCATCCTGTCATGGGTAACAAATGATGGATGGGTGGGGCAGTTTTCGCGGGTCAGGTTGAACCGGTCGGCCACCGATTGAAACGAATTTCGTATGACATCCACGCTTTGCTCAAGTTCGCTATCTATGGTTAATTCTTTAATCATGGTGTAGTCAAAATATGTGCAGTATTACTGTTGATGAATATAGTATGCGGAAAATTAGCGCAACAATAAAATTAATGACATGAGATGGCTTTTAGTTTACGATTGTAATCACAGTGCATGGCGCCTGAAGGTCCATTGAATATTCTCATTACAGGTGATAAGATGAACAAAATGTTATTGATTACAGCATGCGTCGTCCTGTCGCTGTCCTGCTGCGGCATGCGGATAAGTCACGACAATGAAGTCCATGTAACCGCCAAGCCGCTTCAAATCGATCAGGCCGAGTACGGCGCGATACGGAATACCTTTAATCTGTATCAGGTCATGCCGGTCAATGACCTGGCAGGCTCCCTGACGCCGGCATATCCGATGGCCATGGGAAAGGAGCGCATAAAGCGAACGGACTGCCTCTTTTATAGGGGCTGCACGGCTCCGGAAGGGTTTACCCTTATAATCAAGACCGGGGATGGATACAGGATAGCCCGGAACCAGGATGACCTGAAGAAATTCTTCGCCCCCATAGAAACGAGGGAAGAGGCCCTCAGTTACGCCTTTATCTCAACGGGGCTGAAGCCGGAATATAAATTTGACCTGGGAAAAAAACCCAGGACCTTTGTCTGGAAAATCAACAGCACCTATTCCATTGAGAAAGGCAACGGCTATGAAGTGAATCTTTTTGATTACCGCGAGTGCGGCTGCGGTCCCCATCCCTACACCATGAACATCTATCGTGTGGGCAGGAACGGCGACCTGATAAAAATCGAAACCGTGAAGTACTATGAAGACCCGGACCAGGACGGCCTGTGCGTGGATTGATTGATTGCAGCATGAAAAAGGATTGCAATGTATAACAGCGCGTTGTATCATTAGCCCGAGGTGGCCCTATGGATGAATTCAGGATGTGCCCGTCGTGCGAGTATACCCGCGGCTTCCACGCGGCCTTCAGGAAGGACCCGGAGGGGATCCGCATTGTCTTCATCTGCCCCGAGTGCGGCGCCTCCTTCGACATCGGAATCGTCGACAGCCTGGTCAGCGACCTGAAGCCGAAGCGCGGCGCCGATTATTAACGGACCGGGAGGCGTTTCCCGATCCGTTATTCCACGCCGCCGTCACACTACTTGATCTTGACGAACTCGCCGAACATCCACGCCGGGTCGGCCATGCCGGCCTTCACGTAAAACCAGTAGTTTTCCCAGTTCTGGACCTTTTCCTTTTTCTCGGTCCTGGCGTAGACGGTTATCTCGGTCTTTGCCGGCACTGAAAGGGAACGGTAGTCCGGATAGAGACGGAACTCTATCTCCTTTGCGCTGACGGAGGGCTTTGCCCGTAGCTTCACGTTGGAGGTCGTGACTGCCTGCTTTGCCCCGATGGCGATCACCGCGATTCCGTCCACGCGCTTTTTCTCCCCTGCCCTGACCGCGGAGTCTTTCACCGGGTACTCGAACTTCTGGTTCTTGAAATCGGCAGCCTGGGGATAACTGTAATTTTTCGGCCTGCAATGAAGATAGAGGGAGTAGAACACGGAATCGTCGTTCCTTACCACATTGCACACTATGTCGCCGGTGGCTTTTTTACAGTCCAGGACCGGGCCGCTCTGTTCCTGCCGGCATTTCACCGGCCGCAGCACGATGTCGTTGCCGGCTATCTCATAGGTCCCTTCGTTGTACCATAGGAAACCGCCGTCGATCATGTAATGCATGGAAAAGGAGTTGTTTTTCAGGAATTTGAGCTCCGACCCGCCGATGCCGCAGCAGCTGAAATAAAAATCGGTTTTCGATAAAAGGTTATGGTCCGGAGCCGGCATGGTAGTGGTTGCCGCGATGAGAAGGGATGAAAAAAAGATAAACCCGGCCATTGCTGTTCGTTTCATGCTGTCAAACCTCGAAAATTTCTAATCTGTAGCCTGAATAGATGATATTCCCCGATCGGGACGCTGACTGACAGAAGCCCCAATGCAGGCCCTTGTCAATGAGGATTTAAGGGGGCGCCGTTTTTTAGGAACAGACATGGATTAACGAATTGGAAAAAAACAATAGCGCCGGTAAGGACAGCCGCGCTTTCCAGCACCTCCTTCTTCCTAGTTCTTGACAAGATTTCAAGGGATCTATATATGTGAATCGGAGTTACTTTATCCGCATACCGGCAGACACAATGGGTGTGAGAACTATGCGTGCAGTGATACTCGGCGCGGGCGTCGTGGGAGTACAGATCGCCGCCCAGCTTATTTCCGAAGGCAAGGACGTGGTGATAATCGAGAAGGACCCGGAACGGGCCAAATACGTTTCGGGCAGGCTCGATTGCATCGTGGTGAACGAGGAAGGTACCGGGATCTCGGCGCTGAAACACGCAGGCCTGGAAGACGCCTCAATCTTCATCAGCGTCACCAATTCCGACGAGGTCAACATGATCGCCTGCGGCCTGGTGGCGAGCGAATTCAACGCGCCGGTGAAAATAGCCCGGGTGAGGAACCTCGACTATTCCCGGGCGAAGATCATGGAGAAGTCCTTCCTCGGCATCGACTACATCGTCAATTCCGAGGTCGAGACGGCGCGGCAGATCGCCAATACCATAGCCCTGGGGGCCGACAGCGACGTGATGCTCTTCGAGAACACCGACCTCCAGATGAGGAACGTCGTTGTCAGCATGGCGTCCTATTTCGCCAACAAGGCCGTCAAGGACATCCGCCACGCCATAAAGGAGCCCTTCCTCATGGCGGGCATCGTGCGCGAGAATGAATTCATCATACCGACGGGGGACACCGTCATCAGGGAGCATGACAATATCTATCTCCTGGCCACCCAGAAGGACTTCACGAAGATATTCATCCAGGCGGGGAAGCGGCAGGAAACGATAGACCGCATCGTCATCGTGGGGGGCGGCCGTATCGGCGAGCTGGCCTGCCAGTACCTGATCAGGACCGGGAGGAATATCACCATCATCGAGACGAATTACGACCGCTGCAAGGTCCTCTCGGACCGGTTCCCCGACGCCCTGGTGCTGAACGCCGACATATCGGATGAAACCATTTTCGAGGAGGAGGACCTGAACAACCGCGACCTCATGGTGGCCGTCACGGACAACCAGGAGCTCAACATGCTGGCGAGCCTCTACGCCAAGATCATGGGCATCAAGCGCACCGTCGCCCTGGTGACCAACGCGGGCTACCTCTCCATCGCGTCGCGCCTCGACATCGACGTGGCCATCAGCCCGAAGAACAGCACCGTAGACGCCATCATGAAGTACATCAGGCGGGGCAACATCAAAAGCCTTCACAGCCTCTTCGGCGGGAAGGCGGAGGTTATCGAGTTCCTCGCCAACGAAAAAAGCGGCATCGCGGGCAAGCACCTCAAAGACCTTGAGTTCCCGAAGCAGTCCCTCATTCTTTCGGTGGTCCGCGGCGAGAAGAATATCCTTCCCCACGGTAACATGATTATCGAGCCGGGTGACCTGGTCCTCATGGTGGCGGCGAAGGAATCGATCCCCGAGATCGAGCGGTTCATCCAGGACTGACGGGCGGAGCGCCATGAATCCCCTTATCCTCGCCAAAATAATTTCGATACTCCTCATCATCATATCCGGATTCATGACGATCCCGGCTGGAATCGCCTTCTACTCCGGTGAAAGCCGCTCCTTTGGCGCCTTCGCCGGGACCATCGCCGTCACCGCGGCATGTTCGGGGGCGGTTTTTTTCATGCTGAGAAGGAAGAGGGCCGTGGCCCTGTCGACCCGGGACGGGTTCCTCATGGTCACCCTGAGCTGGGTGCTGGCGTCGCTCATCGGCGCCATGCCCTTTTACCTTTCAGGGAGCATCCCCTCGTTTACGGACGCCTTCTTCGAGACCATATCGGGCTTCACCACCACCGGCGCGTCCATTCTCGCCAATGTGGAATCGCTGCCCCGGTCCATGCTTTTCTGGCGCTCCCTGACCCACTGGCTGGGAGGGATGGGGATCGTCGTTCTCACCGTGGCCGTCCTGCCCCTCATGGGCATCGGGGGGCTGCAGCTCATCCAGGCGGAAGCGCCGGGCCCCACGGTGGACAGGCTCACGCCCCGCATCGCCGGCACGGCGAAGCTCCTCTGGTTCATCTACATCGGATTCACCGTGGCCGAGACCATTCTCCTTATGCTGGGGGGGATGGACCTCTTCGACGCCCTGACCCATACCTTCGGCACCCTCGCGACCGGGGGATTTTCGGTGAAAAACGCCAGCGTGGGCCATTACCAATCGGCCTATATTGATGGGATCATCACGGTGTTCATGCTCCTTGCCGGCATTAACTTTACCCTTCATTTCCGGTTTCTGACCGGCAGGTTCAAAGTCCTGTGGCGGGACAGTGAATTGAAGGCGTACCTCCTGATTTTTACCTCCTCTACGGCCGTTCTGGCTTTTACGCTTTACGGGACATCGCAACAAACGGCCGGGCAATGCCTGCGATACGCTTCCTTCAATGTGGCCAGCATCATGACAACCACCGGGTTCGCCACAGTGGATTATGAACAATGGCCCATTATCAGCCAGATCATCCTTTTTATTCTCATGTTCGTGGGGGGGTGTACCGGTTCCACCGGCGGCGGGATCAAGGTGATGCGGCTGGTGGTGCTCTTCAAGCAGGCGCTCAATGAGATGAAGCTCCTGATCCACCCGCGCGGCGTTTTTACCCTGAAGCTGAGCGGGACCATGGTTAAAAAAGACATCGTCTATGGAGTGCTGGGATTCTTCTTCCTCTACGTGGCGATGCTGCTGGCTGTCACCTTCATCGTGGCGTCCGCCGATCATGACATTACCACGTCCTTCACCGCGGCCCTCACGACCCTGGGCAATATCGGGCCGGCCTTCGGGAAGATCGGCCCGATGGAGAATTATTCGTTTTTCGAGGACTACATCAAGTGGGTCCTCTCATTCTCCATGCTGGCGGGCCGCCTTGAGCTCTACACGGTCCTTGTTATCTTCCTGCCCCGCTTCTGGCGCCGGTGACCCTTTCCCTGTCCTACGATTCCTCAAAACGCACGTTCACGGACCCCCCGTGCTTGTCCTGGAAGCCTTCCACCTCCGACATGGCGCTCACCGGGCCCCGGGCCCGGGCCAGGGCCTGGCGGGACATGAGCTGGTAGGTGGTGCGCCTCATGAAGGTGTCCACGGACGTTCCGGAGGAGAAGCGCGCCGCGCCCCCCGTGGGCAGAATGTGGTTCGTGCCGGAATAGTAGTCGCCCACCGCCACCGGGGCGTAGTCTCCCAGGAAGAGGGAGCCGACGTTCCTGATGCGGCCCAGCCACTCCATCGGGTTCTCCACCATGACCTCCATGTGCTCCGGGCCGTAGCGGTTGGAGAATTCCACCGCCTCGGCTACGTCTTCGACCAGGAGGATCAGCCCGCTCTTTTCGATCGACTTTTTCTTGATGTCGTGGCGGCCGCCGCCGGAGGCGATGTCTTTCTCGATTTCGTCGCGCACCCGCTCCGCCAGGTCCCGGGACGTGGTGAGGAGGATGGCGATGGCCATCTCGTCGTGCTCGGCCTGTGAGAGGAGGTCCCAGGCGACCCATTTCGGGTTCGCGCGGCCGTCGGCGATGATGAGGACCTCGCTGGGGCCTGCCAGTGAGTCGATCTGGACCGCGCCGAGGCTGAAGAGGTAGGTCTTGGCCGCGGTCACGTAGATGTTTCCCGGCCCCACGATAATATCGGCCTTGGGCACGCTCTCGGTGCCGAGGCCCGCGGCGGCTATCCCCTGGGCGCCGCCTGACTTGACCACCGAGGATATGTTCAGCATGGAGCAGATGGCTCCTATGATGTCCGGGAGATTGCCGTTTTTGGCCGGGGGCGTGATGAGGGTGATCTTCTCCACGCCGGCGATCTGGGCCGGGATGACTCCCATGAGCACGGAGGAGGGATAGGACGCCTTGCCGCCGGGGACGTAGACCGCGGCGCTTTCGATGGCTTCGTACTTGACCCCCAGGACCGAGCCGTCGCCCCGGTCGCGGGCGATGTTTTCCCTGACCTGGAGCCGGTGGAACTCTTCTATATTTTGCTTGGCTTCCAGGAAGGCGCTGTAAAGGCCCTGGGGCGTGTTTCTCCGCCCCGCCTCGAGCTCCTCATGGGTGGCGATAATGGAATCGAGCTTCACGCCGTCGAATTTTTCAGTATAGGCCGCCACGGCCCTGTCGCCGGACTTCCGCACGTCGTTGACGATGGGTATGACCGTGTCGATCATGACCGAGGTGAAGTCCTCTCCGAAGCGGTTGAAGAGGCGGTCGAGCTCGGCCGTGGTGAGATCGCTCAGCGTTCTGATGGGGATCATCCTTCTTCTCCTGTGGTAATCATGCTTTTCCCGGCCATGACCAGTAATGTGTCAGGGCACTATACCATGGGCCGTAGGGTTCATGTCAATACTAATAAGGGATCGTTGAGAAGGGTGGCGCAATGGGAGGAGTTTTCATCTTCCTCCTCCCATTGAACGCCGGGGGGTTATGAGGTTGTTTATGAAGATCTACTATAACTGTCTTAAGTATACTCCTTAACGCTCCCTTCGTCAATAGACGTGTCCGTGGTTTATCGGAGACGGCTTACGTTATGGGTTCGTCAGGGAATCCCTGATAGCGTGTCAGACGGATTCCGACAGGGTATCGCCCTTAAAGCGTATCGTATAGGCTGTGCCGCCGTCCGAAACGACCGATACGCTCCCCTTGATCTGCTTGGTGAGCTCGCTGACAAGCTCCATGCCCAGGGTCGTCGCCGTTTCGAAGTTGACCCCGCCGGGGAGGCCGATGCCGTTGTCGCCTATCATCAGGGTGTTGACGCCGCGGCGGCTCCGTTTCAGGCTTATGGTGATGACGCCGTCCCGTCCCTCCGGGAATGCATATTTCATCGCGTTCCCCACTATCTCGGTGATCATGAGGCCGCATGGAACGGCTTCCTTGATGCCCATGAAAATCCGGTCCACATCGGCGGTCACGATGGATACCTGGCCCTTCTTCCCGCTGGAATGGAGCAGCTCCGCCGCCAGTTCCCCGATGTATTCGCGGATATCGATATGGCCCGGGTTGTCCGATGTGGACAGCTTCTCATGGACCTTCGACATCGAGCAGATGCGCTCGCTGCAGCTGCGGAGCATACCTGCCGTCTCCCCGTCGCCGATCCTGGACGACTGGAGGTTTATCAGGCAGGCGATGGCCTGCATGTTGTTCTTTACGCGGTGATGTATCTCCGTGAGGAGTGTTTCTTTTTCGCGGACCAGGGCTTCCGCCTTCACCAGGGCTTTTGTCAGCATCTCTTTTTCCGCGGCATGGCGCTCTTCCGCCTCGTCGAGCTCACTGGCCGCGCTGCGGTCCAGCTGCTCCAGGCTCTTGCGCATCTCGTCCATCACCTGTTCCATTCTTTTTTGGTCGGTGATGTCGCGGGAAACGACCATGAGCCGCTCCACCTTTTCCGAGTCGCCCGCCATGGGAGTGATGGTGACGTCCCACCACGTGGGGTCCATGCCCTCGGACCCGGCAAGGGATCCCTGGAAGGAGCCGCCCATGCCCATGACGGCCAGCTTGATGGCCATATCGACCGCCGCCTTTTCGACGCCTTTCCAGAAGTCGGCGAAGCTCCCATGGATGGCGTCATCCATGCCGCTGACGCCCATCTGCCGCAGGGCGGTTTTGTTCATGTAGAGGATTTTTCCCTCATCGTCCAGGAAAATGATGGAGTCGCCGCTGCTGCCGATGAAATGATTGAACAGCTGGTTGTAGTCCCTGATGGCATCATCGGCGGCCCGGGAGGCGGTAAGGTCTTCCATAATAAGCACCCAGCAGACCGGTCCTGTGTCGCGGTCTTTCATGAGATGAAACCAGAACCGGCCGCGGCGTATGCTGCCGTTCTTGCGTATGTAATCGGCCTCTATCTGGCAGCCGGCGCCCAGCTCCAGGTCCTGCGCGCGGGTATCGGCGTTCTCAGGGGCGTTCGCTATCAGGATGTCCTGCAGGGTAAGGCTCATGAGGTCGATCTCGGAGTAACCGGTCACCCGGGAAAAGGCACGGTTGGTGCGCATGATGCGCCGGTCAAGGCTCACGATGGCCTGGGGCGAGCTCGACATGTCAAAAGCGGTGTGATAGATCTCCTTGCTCTTGAGGATCGTATCCATTGAAACGCTGGATCTGTTGATTATTGTGTTCACAATGCCCCGCCTTTGCCTCGTGATGGCTATAATATACCGGCAGGTGCACCGGGGGACAATAGCATATGATGGGGTTTTGAGCTTCAGAATCTGTTATAAACGGTGGTGGATTCTGTTATGGGCATGTCAGCTTTGCTGGGACGAGACCCACTGGACGGCCGCCTTGACCAGCTCCGAGCCTTTTTGAATTCCCAGCTTGTCTTTTATCTTCTTCCGGTGGCTCTCGATGGTGTTCACGCTGATGTTGAGCTTTTTGGCTATATCGCCGGTGCTCAGGCCTGAGCCGATCATGCGGAAAATCTCCAGCTCCCGGTCGGATAGGGTCTCCGGCATCGATTCCGCGCCTCCCTCCTTTCCCTGGAACAGGCGGTCGATGATCTTCATGGATATCCTGCTGCTCAGGTAGAGCTCTCCCTTCATGACGACCCGGATCGCCTCGATGATCACCGCCGGGGCCTCTTTCTTTGCCACGTAGCCCCGGGCCCCGGCCTTGAGGGCCCGCTCGGCGTACACGTTCTCGTCGTGCATGGACAGGACCAGGGTCTTGATCCTGCCGTAGCGGTCCCGCAGGGCCTTGATCAGGTCGATGCCGCTGACCTCGCTTTCCAGGGAAATATCGACGATGGCCAGGTCCGGCTCCTCGTGGTTGATGCAGCGGATGGCTTCCTCGGCGCTGCCGGCCTCGCTGATGACCGTGAGGTCCTGCTCCCGCTCTATGACCTTTTTCATGCCCTGGCGCACCAGGGGATGATCGTCGACGATTATGATCTTGATGTTGTTTTTATCGGCCATAGCGCATTTAACCATCCATGGGCTGTTGGAGACGTTATTTTTGCATACTTCGTAATGATCTCCCCCTCCCTTGATGGGAGGGGATAGGGGAGGGTGTCAGTGATTAGTTTCCCCCGCCTGGCCTCCCCCATCAAGGGGGAGGAATCTAACTGTCTTAACATTTTATAGTATAGTACACATACCGGTGACCTGTCAATAATGATTCAGGGGATTTAAGGAATAACAGATTCCGCTATAAATAGTTTTAGAGATATGTCTCTATGAATTCCTTCCGTATGGCCGTCCGCACAATAAATCCACCGGGGGTGCTCTCAAAGGCGCAGGTGCCGCCGATGATGCCGGCCCGGTACTGCATGATGCGCAGGCCGATGCCGGTCTTATTGCGGAACGAATCCGGAGCGCCCGAGCCGTTGTCGAGGATCTCCAGGTGGATACACTCCGGATCGTCGGAAAGGACTATATCGATTCGGCCGGCGCGGCCGTGCTTGATGGCGTTGTTGATCGACTCGCGGCAGATGAAGTAGAGGTTTATCACCACGGATGAGTTGACGATCGGCTCCGTTACCCTGTTCTCGAGATGGCAGGTTATGCCGAAGAGTATTTCCGTGTCGTCCGCCAGCTCCCGCAGGGCCCCCTCCGCGTCGTACGACTCCAGGCGCGTGGTCCAGAGGCCGCTGGATATCTTCCGGGCGTGGTCGATCGATTCAGCTATGTTGGATGAAATCTCCTCGATGTCCTCCACCTCCGGGTATCCCTTTTCCTTCATGGAGCCCTTCAGCGCCTCGGCCAGGAAGGCGATGCCGGTCAGCTTCTGGCCCAGGCCGTCGTGAAGCTCCTGGCCGATCCGCTGGCGCTCCAGCTCGCTGATCGCCATGATGTCCTTCTGCAGGCGCCGCGTCTCGGTGATGTCATGGGCGAAGACGGCGAGCTTGGTCACGGTCCCCCGGTGGTCCGGCACCGGGTAGATGATCGTGTCGTACCATCCTCCGCCGAGGTGGTGCTCGAAGCGCACAGCCTTCCCCGTTCCGAAGACCGCGCTTATCTTCTCGCGGTAGCGCGCGGAACTCACGTCATCGATGAAGTCGAACAGCGATTTCCCCAGGATCTCGGCCTTGGGGCGGTGAAGCCGCTTTTCGTACTCGGCGTTGGCGTCCAGGATGGTGCCGTCCACCGTGACGAGGATGACCGGCTCGCTGGGGGAGTTGATGAGGGCCCGCGCCACCTCCTCGCCCTCGCGGAGCTTGATCTCGGTCCTCACGCGCTCCTCGATCTCGTTAACGAGCTTCTTGGTGCGCTCCCGGACCCGCAGCTCCAGCATCTCCTTCGCCTCCTGGAGGTTTTCCTCGAGTTTTTTGCGCGCCGATATGTCGCGGGCGACCACCTGGAAGCCGGTGATCCGGTCGTTTTTCATGATGGGAGAGACGAAGATCTCGACGAACATCTTCGTCCCGTCCCGGTGATAGATGGGCAACTCCAGCCGGTGAAGCTGGCGGGACCGTATGATCTCACGGTAGAGGGCGATGTAGTCCGGTATGGTTTCCCTGTCGAGGATGGGAAGCTCCGTCAGGTTGAGCCCCACCGCATCCTCGCGGGAATAGCCGGTGTGGGACATGTACGCCGGGTTGACGTTGAGGATGAACCCGTCGATGTCGAAGAGAACGATCGGCTCCGGCGACTCCTCGAAGAGGGCGCGGTACCGCTCCTCGCTTTCCCTGAGGGCGTTGTCGGCCCGCTTCCGTTCGATGATCTTCCATATGTCCTCGGCCAGGAGCTCCAGCATGTTCGCGTCGCTTTCGTCGTAATCGGTATCCTTGTTGCCCACGCCGATGATCATGGCGACGCGGTCCTGCTCCATTACCGGCACGGACATGTGCCGGTACACGGCGGTGTGCCCCGGCGGGAGCCCCTTTCTCCCCGGCGCGGACCCGTAGTCGTTGTGCATCACGGGCCTCCCGGTCCGGGCGCAGTCCGCCCATATGCCTGCCTGGCCCAGGGGGTGATGGGTGCCGGCGGTCGCGGTGCAGGTGCTCATGGCCTCCCGGGACCAGGCGTAATACTGCACCATGTTTTTGTCGGATTCTATGAAGTGCAGGTAGCCGATCCTGCTCCGGGTCAGGCGGACCGCCTCCTCTATGCCCAGGTCGATGATCTCCCGCTCGTGGAGGTGGGCGGATTTCTGGCCCAGGCTGATGAGGGCCTGGAGGCGCGTCTGGTTCAGCTGCAGGGCCGCTTCGGCCTCTTTCTGCTGGGTGATGTCGCGGAAGATCCCCTGGATCACGACGCGCTCCTCCATGCGGGTGACCGAGGTGTTGATGGTTACTATCTTGATCGCGCCTCTCTTCGTGACGATGGGAACCTCCACCGGCTCCGCGCTTCCCTTGGTCTTTTCCTCGAAAACGCTCTTGATCGCTTCTCCGTAGGTCCTGGGATGGAGCGCGGTGAAGTGGAGACGGACCATTTCATCCCGCTTCATCTCGAAGAGCCATTCGGCGGAGCGGTTGCAGTCGATCACCATGCCGGTCACCGCGTCGGCCCAGATCATGGCGTCCATGGCGTTTTCGAAGGCCAGGCGGAACCTGATCTCGCTGATCCGCAGCTTCCGCTCCAGGTCGCTCCGCTTCAGCGCGGTCTCGATGGTCGTGTACAGGTCGTCCATGCTGACCGGCTTGACCAGGTAGCCGTAGGGGTTAGTCTCCAGGGCCCGCTTGAACATCTCCGGCGAGCTGTAGGCGGTAAAATAGATCACGGGGACGTCCAGGTCCTTCTGGATCACGTGGATGGTGTCGATGCCGTCAAGGTCTCCCTCGAGGGAGATGTCGGTGATGATCAGGTCGGGCTTGATCTCCTTCACCTTGGCGACGGCCTCGGCCCCGGTGGCCACGGGGTCGCTCACGCTGTAGCCGATGCGGCGGAGGGTGTTGCGGAGGTCCAGCGCGGTAAGGCGGTCGTCCTCGATGATCAGTATCTTCGTGTTCTGCACCGGGCCTCCTCTCAGGGCCTGAAGCGCTGGGCCAGGGGGATGCGGCGGCCCACGCCGAAGGCCTTTGCGGTCACTTTGATGCCGGGCGCGGCCTGGCGCCGCTTGTACTCGTTTATGTTCACGGTATGGAGCACCGGTCGCACCGTGCTCTCGGGGAAGCCCTGCGCGATGATCTCGTCGGCCGACAGGCGGTCCTCGATGTAGAGCTCCAGGATCCGGTCCAGCACCTCGTAGGGAGGGAGGGAGTCCTGGTCCTTCTGGTTGGGACGGAGCTCGGCCGAGGGCGGCTTGGTGATGGATGAGTCCGGTATGATCTCGCTGTCGCGGTTGATGTGGCGCGACAGGTCGTAGACCAGGGTCTTGGGAAGGTCCGATATGACCGCGAGGCCGCCGGACATGTCGCCGTAGAGGGTGCAGTATCCCATGGCCAGCTCAGACTTGTTGCCCGTGGACAGCACCAGGCTCCTTTCCTTGTTGCTGACCGCCATGAGTATGTTGCCCCTGATCCGCGCCTGGATGTTTTCTTCGGTCACATCCTCGGCCTTGCCGCGGAAGAGCCCGGCCAGGCTCGCGCGGTACTCGTCGAAGAGGGAGCGGATCGGCACGGTCTCGAAGCGGATACCCAGGTTCTCCGCAAGGATCCGCGAGTCGTCGACGCTCCCCTCCGAGGAGTAGACTGACGGCATGGTGATGCCGGTGACGTTCTCCGGCCCCAGGGCCTGCGCCGCCAGGGCGGCGGTGAGGGCGGAGTCGATGCCGCCGGAAAGGCCTATCACCACGCTTTTAAAACCGCACTTGCGCACGTAGTCGCGTATCCCCAGGACCAGGGCCTGGCGTATCTCCTCGATGTCGCTGTCGGCGATCTCGATCGCCGCTGACGCGTCGATGTCGACGAGGGCCAGGTCCTCCTCGAAGGATTTCGCCCGGCCGATGACCGCGCCATCCCTGCCGAAGGCGATGCTGTTCCCGTCGAAGACCAGGCTGTCGTTGCCCCCCACCTGGTTGACGTAGACCACCGGAAGGGCGTGGTGCCGGGCGATGTCGGCGATCATGGCGCGCTTGAAGGCGTTCTTCCCGCGGGTGAAGGGCGAGGCGGAGATGTTCACCATCAGGTCCGCCTTCTGGTCCGCCAGCTTCTGGATCGGGTCCGTGTCATAGCGGCGGCGGTAGTCGAATTTCTCCAGCGAGCCCGCGGGGGCGCGTCCCTGGGAGTAGAAGTCAAGGTCGTTCCAGATGTCCTCGCAGATGGTGATGCCGATGCGGCGGCCCATGAATTCGACGACGGCCTCCTCCCGTGCCCGGGAAAAGTAGCGGAGCTCGTCGAAAACATCATAGGTGGGAAGGAGCGTCTTGAAGTGCCGCGACACGACGGAGCCGCCGGCCATGAAGGCGGCGGCGTTGAAGAGGAGGGGGTGGTTCTCCGGGTCCGTGTCCACGTAGCCGCAGATGACCGCTGTCTCCGTGCAGTGGCGCGCTATTTCCCCGATCGAAGCCAGGTTGTCGCTGATGAGCTTCCGGTTCTCCAGGAGGTCCATGGGGGGATAGCCGATGGTGGCCATTTCCGGGAATATAACCAGGTCGGCGCCCTGGCCCGCCGCTCTATTAATGAAGGATATGATCTTATCCCTGTTGCCCGTTATGTCGGCGATAGTCGGGTTTATCTGCGCCATGGCGATCTTCATGTAACGTCCTCCGGGAAAAACATTTCAAGGATATAGGGGGGGAGGATTTTATCAATTCATATTTTATACAGCACGGGGGGGTATGTAGGGGCACAGGGGGATATGTAGGGGCACGGCATGCCATGCCCCTACATATCCCCCTGTGTTACATTATACAAATAGTGTCTACTTTTTATATGAACATTAATTATAGATGTTTAATAAAAAAGAATAAAATGACATAAAAATATATTATGTCTAATTAAGATTATGTCTACTGAGAGTTTTCAAAAAACCCCCGCCCTTTTTAATTGACTTTTTTTCATGTCGTCATATCATGTTAAGTAACCCAGGTATAAAACCCGAGGTCAAAAATGGATGTACAGTTCATCCCCACGGTTTTCTTTACTCTTTTTTTTGTGGTGGATCCGCTGGGTTTGATCCCGGTTTTCCTGGTCTATCTGGCGGGGTATCGTGACCATAAAAGAAAAAGGATAATCATACGGTCTATTGGAATTTCCATAGCGGTTTCCGTATTCTTTATCCTGTTTGGAAGATATCTCCTCGGGTTTCTGGGGATTTCGACAGGATCCTTCCTGGTAGCAGGGGGGATCCTGCTTTTTATTATCTCCATGGAAATGCTGCTGGGCCAGGCGTCGCGGATCAAGATGCGCGATATCGGCGACCATGACCAGCCGGAGGAGGAGCGCGACGTGTCGGTGTTTCCACTGGCGATCCCGATGCTCTGCGGCCCCGGCAACATCGCAGCCCTGGTCATGTTCAGCACCGAGGCCCAGGGAGATATTATTAAGCTCGGCATCATCGTGGGTGTCTCAGTCATGGTGTTCCTGATGGCGTTGGTGGTGATGTTCTTTTCGGACCATATCAGCGACGCCCTCGGCGCCACGGGGATTTCCATAACGCAGAAGCTGATGGGCCTTATCCTGTCGGCCATGTCCGTGCAGTTTATAAGGAACGGGCTTTTCGAACTGGGTATTATCAGGTGACATACCGGGATCCGCGGCAGCGCCGCCGGGCTCCCTCCGGTGACGCCGCGGGTAGCTATGACACAGCACGTAAAAAAAATTTTCATATATATTCTCTTCTTCATCATCGCCGCGGCCTATACGGCCCTCAGGTCCGTTGACGACATCAACTATGCCCTCAACCATGCGCCGGTAAAAAGCATCCTGGTGCGGTACCTCCAGAGGAAATTCAACGCGCCGGTCAACGTCAGCCGGCTCCATGTGGCGATGTTCCAGGAGCCGGGCATCAGCTTCACACGGGTCATGATAGGGCCCCCCGACGGATACCACGTGTCGGCCGGCGAAGTGACCCTTATCTTCTCGCCGCTCCAGCGCTTTACCGAGGGCGACTGGCTGAAGCGCATACGCCTGGACCGCCTCCGCCTCGAGATAACGGCCGATTTCCCCGCCGACAGCCCGAAGCTGCCCGAGTTTTCCCTGCCGGAGATCGAGGTTCGCGACCCTGACATCACCCTCCATCTCGGCGCGAAGATCATCTCCATCGACGGCCCCATGACCGGGTACGCCCGGGTCAGGTCGAACGGCAAAATCTCCATCACCGGTCAGATCCATTTCGACAATACGCGGTTCCGGTTCAGCGACGATATCATCAGGCTGCGCGGCTCCGTCATGATCCGTAACCGGGACATATGCTCGCCCGGCCTCGACTTCATATCGGAACCTCTCGTGGTGTCCGCCTCCGGGACCTACACCCGGGAAGACCGGAGGACCTTCCACGGAAAGGTCCGTATCAGGAACCTGGAGGTCGGCGGGGGCCGCGGCGGCGGGAGCCCCATCCTAGATGTGATCCTCGAGCAGCTCAACGGCGGCGCCGATTTCGGCATCGAGGGCATGACCCTCTTCGGCGTTCCCATAGAGAGCGTCACATCACGGGCGGTGGCGAGGGAGGGCTCCCTCATCCTGGAGGAGCTGCAGGCCCGGGGCTCCTTCATGAACGGCGGCGGCACCGTGATCGTGACGCCGGGGCGGAACACCGCCTTTGATGTCGCCTTCGTGCTGAGGAATTTCGAGATAAGACGGGTCCTGGACACGGTGTTCCCCGGGAAGCAGCCGTGGGTCGAGGGGGCCATGAACCTGGAGGGCAGGGTCTGGGGGAACAGCGGCTCCATCTACGGGGACCTGCTCTTTTCGTCGTTCAACGGCAGGCTCCTTAAGTTCGACTCATTGTCGAAGATGTTCGGCGCCTTCAATTTCTACAAGCTGGTGCTGAACCGCAACCCGGACTTCGTGCAAAAGGGGTTCCACTACAATTCGGTGCTGTCGCGCCTCACCATCAAGGAGAGCGTCATATCCTTCGACAACCTATACCTCGACAGCAACTCCATCCAGATGTCGGCCACCGGCAAATACATGATGAAAGACGACAGGATCGACGCGCTCCTGGGCGTCAGGCCCCTGGAGACCATCGACCGTGCCGTGGGCCTGATACCGGTCATCGGCTGGCTACTGGTGGGAGCGAACGAGGGAATGATCGTCATCTACTGTCGAATGACCGGGACCTTCGACGATCTCAAGGTCGTGCCCGCGCCGATGATAACGATCGCGCGCGGCATCAGCAACACCCTGATCCGCACCATCATGCTGCCCTATACCATCTTCACGAAGCCCCAGAAGCTGATACCGGGGCTGGCGGGCAGGCCTGACAACATGCCCTCCCACCTGGCCCCCGAGGTCAAAGGACCGCCGTCAAAAGGCGTACGCCGCTGAACATGTCACCCCGCCGAGCTGGTCGAATTTTGTCGTGTAATTCCTGAAGAACTCCCGGGGGGACGCGCTCATCAGGGCGAAGGTCATGGCGTGGTACCTGCCGCCCAGGGTGATGGTGGTCCGTGCGGCCTCGATATGATACGACAGCAATACCTCCTCGATGCTCTTGAAGGCGAGGTGGGTGTTGACCCTCCTCTTCTCGAACTGGATGTATCTCTGCAGCGTGCCCCCCATGACATAGAGGGAGAGCCGCAGCTGCGCCGTGAGGTTTTTCGCCAGCTCGAGCCTCAGGTTCACGCCAAAGCCGGGGCCGCGGTCGTACTGGAAGGAGCGGAGGGACCCCGCCAGGGGCAGGGTAACGGGCAGGACCGGCCAGAGATTTATCAGCACCCGGTAGTCGCCAAAGTACTTGTCCGCTTCCATGTTGACCGCGATGAAGATATCGGCGTACCTGCCGGCATTGTAACAGGCGCGCAGGTCCGCGTCGTACCTGTTGACGCGGTCGATGGCGGTCCGGGCAAGGTGGAGGCCGTCCGTCGCCATGGTCAGGTTGGTCGACGCGGCGGAGATCTGGCCGTGGACGGCCATGAGGAGGGTGAAGGAGAGGTTCCAGGAGCCGGAAACTCGGTATCCCAGCGCCGGGCCATAGAGGGCGCTGGAGTTTTCCATGTGAAAGGTGGTCCGTACCGGCCACTTTCGGTCAAGCTGTCTCAGGTAGTTGGCCGCGAAGGGCTTCCACCACCCGTACATGACTACAGCGCCGGCGCTGAAATCGCCGGCCCGTGCCGTGGCTCCTCCGGCTACAATCGACATGGAAACAAGGAGAATGAGAACGAGACGCGTTGTTCTGTTCATGACCATGCCCCCTCGATGTGATTGGATTGCATCTTTATATCATGAATAGATGGATAAGGCAAGTGTTATTCTACGGTGAATATCCGAGATTGTGCTCCTACATCGGGTCCGGTTAAGGCGACACAATCGGTATTATCCGTATTATATTTTTTCATGATAAAAGGAAATACTATGAACAGGGTCCTTTAATTTGTTACCTTTACCTGCAATTATCGGTTCTGCACCTTCTGCAACCAAAGAAAGCAGTACATCTGCCGATACATCTATCGATCATCCATCGTGATACAGTAGCTCTCCCGCTTCCATGGGACTTCCACGCAGACCTGCCACGACTTCCCCGTGCGACTACCTTAATGACTCACGGCAACATTCGCAGAATCCACAAGGTCGGTTTCAGACCGGCTGTCCGCTGCGCCAAAGCCGGAACCGTCTTTTAGATTTGTAATATACCTGAGTTCGGCTTGAAGCATTCCAATATCGGCGCCAGGGATTACCCCTGCTGTTTTTTCATTGGCAGTCCATCCCTTGAAAGAAAGAGAATAGTTGTCCTGTAGGTTGTCCATATCAACCACTGATGAATACAAAATAGCAGGTTGATCTGTAAACCAATCGTTGGGATTATATGACACGTCTGTTTCAAAATATACCGTGAATTGGCGGGGGGCGTCCACCGGTAGATTGAATGACACGGTGAAGTTGGTATTTTGCTGTGTAGCCCCTGTAACAGCATCAATCTCGGCGTCTTTCATATGTGGATACTTGTTGATTTTCCAATATGGAAGGGCCGTGCCTGTCAATGCTCCCCCGATTCCCTGGAGGCGGTTGCAGATATAAATTGGATAATAGAATCCTTCATCGCTATTTTCGGCCCATATGGTATAAACATTTTTATACGAACCGGAATACGTGCCGAAATCAAAAACAAAGGAAAAGGTAATCCATTTCGCGTACAATACAATATTAGATGTGCCCATGATGAGGGTCTGTCCGGGCGAGTAATTTGTCCCGGTTCCATCAGTCAGTGTGTTCCATCCTGCAAATGTAAAGTTGTTCTTTTTCAGGCTTCTTGAATTGCCCAGGATGGCGACTGTTGTACCCTGTAGATAGTTAGTCGTACCGGCTGGGACAGCACCGCTGGTGCTTCCATTACTCATATATGTTATCGAATATGTAGGTCTTGACGTCCAGAGTGCGTATAATGTTGTATTTGACGTTCCCATGGAGAAGGTCTGGCCTTCCTGATAGGTTGTACCGCTGCCATCACCATTGAAGGCCCAGCCAATGAAGGTGTATCCATCTTTCATGAGATTGCCGGTATTGCCGAGTATGGTTACTGTCTGGCCCTCCCCGTAGGAATTGGTATCAACCGGCACAGAACCGGCCGAATTGCCATTGCCATTATAAGCAACCTCATGGGTTCTGATAGTCGGTTTTGTGTTATAAAGGGTCGCGAGTTTCTTTATTATCCTGTTATCTCGCTCTTCGATGGCAGAATAACTGCATCCGGCTGTCAGCAATGTTGCAGCCATGCAGCAAAAGAATAGTGTATATTTCATATGATCCCCACCCCAGGGAATTTTGATTTTAATGGTTCATGAATTATCAGGCGGATAAATTTTGCAATAAAAAAGCAATTGGTATTATTTGTTTCATTAATAGGGAATTTGAGTCTTGTAAGATTAAAAACATGGTAAATGGATTAAGGAGCCTTATAATTTGAGATTCGTTGCGAAAAAATAAGGCTTGAGAATGCCGGTTTTATCTGCCGCCGGAGCCAATTTTTTCAAAGACATCCCTGAAGCGCCGGGGCATGTCAGCGGATTTTCTCGTGTCATGGTTTAAAAAAAGCATTCCCATTTTGGCGGAAGCGGTCTCCCTGCCAGTTCTCCGGTTTGTGATCCTGAAATGGAAATCGAATCCCGCCCTGGTGAAATTGCCGGCCGCGACATCGATCTTTAAAAAATCCCCGTGAAACGACTCGCTTTTATAGATGACCGCGAGGTCCGCGTTGATGAGCACGGCTCCGTCTATTTCCGGCGTCGGGAAGCCGTACTCGCGCAGGCAGAGCATGAGCGCCTCGTTGAAGTATGAGACGAGGACATGGTTGCCCAGGTGAAATCCGCCCACAACGTCGGCGAGGCGCACCTGGAGCTCGGTCGAGAAAATGAATGTATCCGGCATGGTTATGTGAACGCGCGACATGAAAACACCCTGTTGTTTATGGCATTGCTGAATTCCGGTTGAATTCTTATGGCAAATCTAATTCATCAGGGTAATATATCAAGGAAAATGCGCAACGCCGTCACTTGATCCCGAAAAGAAACCTGATCCCCTTGATCCTTTTTACCGCTTCAAAGGTGGCCAGGGTGAATATAAAGCTCAGGGCCAGGGTGAGAATCACCTGCAGGACCATCATGTCTGGCATCCAGGCAATAATGTAGTAAGCGAACAGGTTGACCCAGGCTATGTGGAAGATATATATGGCGAAGGACGCAGCTGACATATAGATTGTCATCCGATTTTTGAATTCCAGGTAATGCTTGCCCATGCCCATTACGCTCAGGACTCCCAGCCACAGGAGGGAGTTCTCATATATTTTTATTCCAAACATCGATGGCAGGGCGGACAATGAGAATGTGGAGGTGCCGGGGGCGCTTCTCGTGGTGCCAAAGCCGGGTACGGTTATCGCAAGATAGATGGCGGTCAAAGCCAGGAACAAAATGAAAAGCGGCCATCTCTTGTCCTCCAGTTTTTGCTGGATGCCGTCGTCTGATAAGAGGAAGTAGCCGAACATGAAGAGCAGGAAGAATTGCACAAGGCTTTTTTCAGGATAGAGGTCCAGGAAAAAGCTTCCAATTGCCAGGGGGATAATCAGCGACAGCAATAGGGGCATGGATATCTTCTCTATCGGAATCCTCCATTTTCCTTTTTCATATTTCATAATGAGGGGGAACGCGGCAAGGGACACTATGAAAAGGTATAACAGGAACCAGAGGGGGCCTACGAGTAGGCCAATCCCGAGGTAGTGCAGAGGGTGGGAAAACATGTCGAGCCAGAAGCCCGGGAATCCGCCGGTATTGCCATTGTAGAGGGAGCCATAATAGGTGCTTACCGGTATCACCAGAATAACGCCTGTCAACGCGGGGAGGAGGAGCTTCGACACTCTTTCTTTCAGATATTCCGCCGCCGCCCTCTTTTTGAGGGAATGATATGCGGCGATTCCGGCAATGGTGAAGAGCAGTTGCATGAACCAGGGAGCGAAACTGAGTATGAAGGCATTGGCAATGGCCGAGTTGGCGGCGTGGAAATAGTAGGACCCTATGCTGCTGTATATTAATAGGACATGGTAGGGGAACAGGACCACAATCATGAGCCAGCGCAGATTATCCAGGTAATATTTTCTCATTATTGTCAATCTCCCCTTATTAAAAATGAAACATGGGGTTTACACCACGTTCATGAGTCACAAGAGCCTTATCCGAAATGATAGTGGTATATACGGTGGCTGAGGGCAAGCAAAAAGTTGATGATTCACTATATTACTTGAAAAAAGCCAAACCCAAAAAACCTCTGCGACCTCTGCGTTGAATATTTTAAGGTAATAACAAGAGAAAAGCTTTTAACGCAGAGTACGCTGAGTAGGCCGCCGAGCTGGTCGAATTTTGTCGTGTAATTCTTGAAGAACTCCCGGGGTGATCCGCTCACCAGTTCGAAGGTCATGGCGTGATGACGGGCAGGACCGGCCAGAGATTTATCAGTACCCGGTAGTCGCCGAAGTACTTGTACGCTTCCATGTTGACCGCGATGAAGACATCGGCGTGCCTGCCGGCGATATAACAGGCGCGCAGGTCCGCGTCATACCTGTTGACGCGGTCGATGGCGGCCCTGGCAAGGTGGAGTCCGTCCATATGGCAAAGGCCCTGAATTCAGGAACTGCGTCGCCAATAAATAATATTTTTAATTGACAGTTTATCATTCGTAACATTTTTTTGAAATGAAATACACAATTGATGAAATAAAACGAGCAATACAAAATAATGAAGAATGAGGTGATTCTATGCTGACAAAAAGCGGAAAAACATTGGAGGAAGTCATCAAAAAGGCCATCGAAGACCATGTTATCACCAACGCGGAGTACGAGGAGATAATTCACCTGGCCCATGAGGACGGTGTTATCGACAAGCATGAAAAGATACTTCTCAACGAGCTGAAGGACATGATATCCGACAAAACCGTCAAACGCGTGCCCTGAGGCATCAGGGAAAACAGAAACCAACAAAGCCGGACGATACAATCATCACCCGGCTTTTTTATTCCTCCGGCGGCGCAGCCGCCCGCTGATCATTTTCTCCATCCCCACCATGGCGTAAATCGCCACGGCGCAGGCCACGATGTATCCCCAGTGCGCGGGCCCTATCGGGGCGCTGTGAAAAAGTGAGTTCATGGCGGGTATATACGTGAACCCGAGCTGCAGAAGAATCATGGCGGCGACACCGGCGAAGAGGAGGGGATTGGTGAAAAAACCGACCCTGAATATTGATTCGGTGAGGGACCGGCAGTTGAAAAGGTAGAGCAGTTCCCCCATGACAAAGACGTTCACCGCCACTGTCCGGGCGACCGCCAGGTTTCCCGACGCGGCCATTTCAAGCTCGAAAAGGCCGAAGGCGCCCGCCAGCAGGAGCGCACCCACCAGCACGATCCGGAATATCAGGGCGCCGGTTATGATCGGCGCCGCCGGGTCCCGGGGCGGGCGCGTCATCAGCCCCGGCTCCTTCGGCTCGAAGGCGAGCATGAGCCCGAGCAGGACGGCGGTGGTCATGTTGATCCAGAGGATCTGCACCGGCAGGATCGGCATGGCGACGCCGGCGAAGACCGCCGCGAGGATCACCAGGCCCTCGCCGAGGTTCGTGGGGATGGTCCAGACCATGAATTTGGTGAGATTGTCGAAGACGCCCCGACCCTCCTCGACCGCCGCCTCGATAGTGGCGAAATTGTCGTCGGTGAGAAGCATGTCCGCCGCTTCGCGCGCCACCTCGGTGCCGGCGATGCCCATGGCGATGCCGATATCGGCCGTTTTCAGGGCCGGCGCGTCGTTCACGCCGTCGCCGGTCATGGCGACCACGTGCCCCCTGTCCTGGAGGGCGTCCACCAGGCGCAGCTTCTGCTCCGGGGTGACGCGGGCGAACACGGCCGTGCCCTCAATGCGGACGGACAGGGCTTCGTCGCTCAGACTCTCGATCTCCGCGCCGGCCATGGCCCCCGACGGCGCCGCTGGATTGGTTTCCCCCGCCAGTATCCCCAGGCGGGCGGCAATGGAGCGCGCCGTGGCCAGGTGGTCGCCGGTAATCATCTTGACCGCAATGCCGGCTTCCTGGGAGGCCTGTACGGCCCCCAGGGCCTCGGGCCGCGGCGGGTCGATCATCCCCTGGAGCCCGAGGAGCGTCATGCCGGAAAGGGTTTCCTGCGACAGGCCTTCGCCGCCGGTGTTCTTTTTGGCGAAGGCTATGACCCTGAGGCCCCGCCCCGCCATCGATTCCGCCTTCCTCGTCACTGCTCCGGCGTCCAGGGGCGCCATGGAGCCGCCGCCGTCCGCGGCGTTTTTGCAGAAGCCGAGGACCACCTCGATGGCTCCCTTGACATAGATACGGGATTCGCCGCCGGCTTCATGGAGCGTCGCCATGAACTGGTTCTGCGACTCAAAGGGGATGACATCCCTTCGCGGCATCGCCGCCTTGAGTGAAGCGAAATCCAAGCCTCCTTTGACAGCCGCGGTGATGAGGGCTATTTCTGTCGGATCGCCGTGGACGGTCCACTCGCCGCCGTCCGACCTTCTCAGGTCACTGTCGTTGCAGAGCAGTCCCGCAACGAGGCATTCACGGAGAGCCGAGTCAGCGGCGATATCGGCGGCGGTGCCGCCGCGGAGTATCGAGCCATCGGGCCTGTATCCCGTGCCGGTTACCTCGTACAGGGATCCGCCGGCATATACGGCCTGCACCGTCATCTGGTTCTGCGTGAGAGTTCCGGTCTTGTCCGAGCAGATGACGGTCGTACTTCCCAGTGTCTCGACGGCGGGGAGGCGCCGTATCACGGCATTGCGCCGGGCCATGCGGGAAACGCCGATGGCCAGCGTTATGGTGAGGGCCGCGGGGAGGCCCTCGGGAATGGCTCCAACGGCGAGGGCCACGGCGGACATGAACATCTCCATCGCCGGCTCCCCGCGCCACACGCCGACGCCAAAGGTCGCGCCGGCCAGGACCAGGATCAGGTACAGGAGAAGCCTGCTGAAGCGGGCCATTTTTTTCGTCAGCGGCGTCTGCAGGTCCGGGGCGGCGGCTATGAGCCCGGAAATGGCTCCCAGCTCGGTGCCGTCGCCGGTGGCCACGACGATTCCTTCCCCCTGGCCGTAGGTGACCAGGGAAGACGCGTAGGCCATGTTGCGGCGGTCCGCGAGAGTTGTGTCCTCCGCCAGGGGCTCCGCTGTTTTTTCGGCCGGGAGCGACTCGCCGGTCAGGGCGGACTCGTCGGTCCGGAATTGCTTCACGGAAAAGAGGCGCATGTCCGCGGGCACCTTGTCTCCCGACTGCAGGAAAATGATGTCGCCGGGAACGACCTCCGACGCGTCCACGCGCTCGCGCTTTCCGGCCCGCATGACCGTCGCCTCGGTCCGGACCGTTCCCGCCAGCGCTTCAATGGCTGAAACCGCCTTCGCCTCCTGCAAAAAACCGATAAGTGCATTGACCAGTACCACGCCGAAGATGACGCTTGAGTCGACCCACTCACCGAGGACGCCGGTGACCATGCCCGAGGCAATGAGGATGTAAACCAGGGGCTGATGGAACTGCAGGAGAAAGCGGACCAGCGGGCCCTTCCCCTTTTTCTGGGTGATGGTGTTGGGGCCGAAATGATCCAGCCGGCGCCTGTGTTCGTGAATATCCAGACCGTGGGAGGTGTCCGTTCCCAGGAGGCTGGAGACCTCCGAAATGTCAATATGGTGCCAGTGCTTGCCTATGATTGATTCCATCCGCTTTTCCTTGTAGTGGTTTTCAATATAGTATAATTATCCCTGAAAAATGCGAGATTGATTTCATGGATGTCACTATCTTGCTGATTTGATTAGAAGGCGTACTATGAATTATATCAACTATAGCATTGATATCAATTATAAACAATAAAAAAATTTTTTCGAGATTACCGACAATGATTTATGTACCGAGTTATTGGAAGGGGATTACCCCCCGCCCACCCCCCCCCCCCCACCCCCATCCTCAAAGTGTAGACCCTCGACTATCC